>NZ_CEYAVF010000032.1:10454-44835 GCF_982785585.1 Reinekea sp.
ATAGCGGCTCAGCGCAGTTCTGCCGGCCGCTCGGATTAGAGTCAGCCGATGCCCAATACTCCTGTGCTCAGTCTATGCCGTGCTCAGCTCGATAGGCGGCCATTTTTGGCAGATATTCGCTATAACGTGTGTCTTCAGCGATGTAGGCCATAATTTGGTCGAGGCGAATGGCCGGCAGTATCGATAAGCCATAGTCGCGTTCGAGCGCTTGAATCGCCGATAAGGCGGAATCCTGTAGTTTTTCCTGACGATCGATTAACACCACCGCCGCAACCAGTTGCGCGTCGGGGTGGTTCTCTAAAATACTCAGAGTTTCGCGAATAGCGGTGCCAGCGGTAATGACATCGTCGACCAGTATTACCTTGCCGCTCAATGGCGCGCCAACCAGTTGCCCGCCCTCGCCATGCGCCTTGGCTTCCTTACGGTTGAAGGTAAAGGGCACGTTGCGGTGATGAGCGCTGTTTAGCGCGATAACCGTCGAGGTCGCCAAGGGAATGCCCTTATAGGCCGGCCCAAACAGGGAATCGAACTCAATGCCAGACTCGATCAGTGTGCGGGCATAGATCTCGCCCAGTAATTGCTGCGATTGACCGTCATCGAACTTGCCAGCATTGAAAAAATAAGGGCTTTGGCGGCCGGATTTCAATGTGAAATCACCAAACTGCAGCACGTCTTTGTGGATCGCAAATTCAATAAATTCCTTTTGCCAGCGTTGGAGCGGCGCTGTACTTTGATGCGGATTTGGACTATTCATTAATTAGGTCCCTTTAAATAAAACAACAACAGATTGTATCTGTGGATATATACACCGCATTATACCTTATAATCGGTTAAGATATGCACCTTGAAAAACTATGTCATTCGCGATAAAGGCGACCAGCCCCTCGTGCGGAATTTTGGATTGGAAGGAACAGATGAAGGTCATCACGCTAAATGTAAACGGAATCGTTAATGCTGTCGAACGAGGCCTGCTGGAATGGTTTGCACAGCAGCAGGACGTGGATGTCGTTTGTCTTCAGGAAACCCGAGTCAAAGAGTATCAGCTCCCGACGAACCTACTTGAGATACCCGGTTTTTACGGTTTTTTCTTCGATGCTGAAAAAGACGGCTATGCCGGCACGGCGATCTATTCGCGCACCATGCCCAAGGCGATTATTCGCGGTTTTGGTCACCCCACCTTTGATCTTGACGGGGGGTTTATTCAGGCCGATTTTGACAACGTCAGTGTCGCCTCGGTTTGGGTCCCCCCGGCTCAATATATTGAAGATATAGAACATAAATTGGCCTATCTGGATGGGCTGCAACAGCATCTCAAACGCACCCGGCGCAAGCGCCGGGATTTTGTGTTTGCCGGTTGCTATCAGGTTGCACATCGCTCGGTCGACCTGGGCAATTGGGAAAGCCATCAGCGCGAGCCGGGTTTTCTGCCCGAAGAGCGTGCCTGGATGGATCAGGCACTGGGGCCCATCGGGTTTATCGATGCCTTCCGCCTGGTTAATCGTCAAGATCGGCAGCATACCTTTTGGCCGTTCGATGAAGCCCAGGCCAATGGCGCCCGCATCGATTATCAACTGATCACGCCAAATCTGGCCGATTACGTGCTCGATGCCAAAATCATCCGCGAACCGCGCTTGAGTCCTCATTGTGCCTTTATGGTCGAGTATGATATGGACCTCTAGCCGCCGGCGCCGGTGAGCTTTTCCAGTTGCCGGCAATTGAGCGCCTCGATCAGGGCCTGCCGATCTATGCTGGGTTGGCCATTGAGATCGGCAACGGTTCGGGCCACCCTGAGTAAGCGGTGGTAGGCCCGGGCACTCAGGCCGAGCCGATCGATCGCCTTCTCGAGCAGTTGCTGTTCCGCCTGGCCCAGGGCGCAAAATCGGTCCAACTCCTGCCCTGCCAACTCACCATTAGCACAACCCTGCCGTGCCATCTGACGATCCCAGGCCTGCCCAACGCGCGCGCGCACCGTGGCCGAGGACTCCGGATGCTGGTGCGCCAGCAGTACCTCCTTCGCCAAGGTGGGCACCTCTATATGCAAATCGATGCGATCCAAAAAGGGCCCGGACAGCCGCGCAATGTACTTTTGAATTTGTTCCCGACTGTAACGCGCCGAACGTGGATCATTGGCCGCATAACCACCCGGCGTCGGATTCATGGCGGCAACGAGTTGAAAGTTGGCGGGAAATTGACAGTGTCGCGCAGCTCGGGCGATATTAACGCTCTGGCTTTCCATCGGTTCGCGCAGTACATCAAGCACGGCACGAGGGAATTCCGCCAGTTCGTCGAGAAAGAGCACACCCCGGTGGGCCAGCGTGACCTCGCCCGGCCGCGGCACACTGCCGCCGCCGATCAGGGCCGCGGCCGAGGCCGAATGGTGCGGTGCCCGATAGGGCCGTTTGCGCCATTGCATGGCTTGTCCGGCAACAGATTGCACGGCTGCGACCTCGAGCGCTTCGGCGTCGGTCAACGGTGGCAAAATACCGGGCAGGCGCGAGGCGAGCAGGGTTTTGCCCGTGCCCGGTGGGCCAAAATAAAGCAGATTGTGGCGCCCGGCGGCGGCAATCTCGAGTGCGCGCCGTGCCGCATGCTGACCCTTTACATCGGCCAGATCGGGGTAATGGCTTGGGGCGGCCGCCAACAGACGATTTGGTCTGGGTAACGCGGCGGATGGATCGCATAGCATGCGCGTGACCTGGAGCAGGTGGTCCGCGGCGAAGACCACCTGATTTTCGACCAGGCTGGCCTCTTGGGCGTTTTCAGGGTTGCACACCAGCACCCGGCCCGCCCGTTGGCAGGCGAGCGCGGCAGGCAAGGCACCCGGACCGCGGCGCAAATACCCGCCGAGCGATAGCTCTCCGAGCCACTCATAGCCGTCCAGGGCCTTGCCATCGATCTGCTCGCTGGCGGCAAGGATACCCAAGGCAATAGCCAGGTCGAATTGGCCGCCTTGCTTGGGCAGATCGGCCGGTGCCATATTGACGGTGATGCGCGCATTGGGGAAGTCGAACTGACTATTGAGAATCGCCGAGCGAACCCGATCTTTCGCTTCTCGGACCGCCGCTTCGGCCAGGCCGACGATGGAAAAGGCGGGCAGACCACCGGACAGGTGAGCTTCAATAGTGACTTCTGGCGCGACCATGCCCAGATGGGCACGACTGTAAGTGATGGCAACGGTCATAAGCATCCTTGCGCAGACTGTGAATTTCTGACAACGTAGGACACAGAGATAATAAAAACAACCGTGGTGGCCCGGTCCTGTGATCCGCCGCCCATTATAATAAGACATTTATACGTGCCCATTTTGACTTCACTGCAGCAAAATCATCGCCCGTTAATGGCCCTCGCCCTGCTCGCCTCGGCGCTGCTATCTGGCGTGCTGTTTTACCGCTCCTTTCACCTCCATGTAACGCTGGTGGACGAGTTTCAACAGATCTTGGCCGAGGTTGCGGCGGGTGAGCAGGGTTTGAGCGCCAATCAGTATCGACGGATGGCTTTGGCTGAGCAGGAAAGCGCGCGCACATTGATCAGCCTGCGCGCCGATTTGGCCGCCAGCAACTCGCCCGACAGCGACGCGCATGCCCTGCTGCTGTTAGCCGAAGCGACCGCCTTTCTGCACGATCCGGATCGCTTTCAGGCTTGGCTCGAAGCCCAACTGCAGGCCATCGAGACGCCCAGCTCGGACTGGACTCGAACGGTTTTGGCATCGGGTGCACAGGAGATTAAAACGGGGCGTTGGTGTCTGCAGATCGAACAGGTGGGAAGCGATTGGCTGTTAACCTCGCTCGCTGACTGCACCACCGAGCGCTAAGACGCTTCCGACTCGGCGGGCTGGCGCGGCCGCGTAAGTGGGCCACCAATAATGATTTCGTTGATGTCGGAGTCGATGTAGTTGTTCGCCGTGCGCACCGCGAGCCGGGCCGAGCTTTCAGCCAAGGAATTGTAAGGCGACGCCAGGTAGGTTGCGGTGAAGTTGAGTTCCGTTGGCGTCCAGGCGACATCCAGAGCCTTGACCACCTGGTGCGCCAGAGCCTGCTGCACCATGCTCTTGGGCAAGGTCGCCACGCCAACGTTATCGACCGCCAAGCGGAAACAAGCGGCCAGTGAGCTGGAGGAAATAAAGCGCACAGACTTCGAACTCTCTTCGCGAAAACGATCTTTGATCTCTCGAAAGGGTTTGGTATTGCGCGCATAGGTGAGGATGGGCCATTGGGTTAGCTCGTCGAGTTCCAAGCGCCGATCGGGTATGTCTAGCCCGGCACCGGCGACCCAAACTAAGGGAAAGTTACACAGCGCTAAGTTGACGGTGGTCGGTTCTAATACCGGTCCCATTAAAAAGGCTAAATCGATGGTGCGCGCCGCCAACGCCTTGCTCAGCTCGGTGGTGACATCGACGGTCAGCTCAACTTCCAAATTCGGCATTTCAATATTGAGGGTTTGCAAAAAGGCCGGTAACCAGGAATGCACAATGGTTTCCGAGACACCGATGCGGATAATGCCCGAATCCTTGTTCTTGTTCATACCGCGCTGCTTTATTTCCTCTTGAAGCAGGAGGATCTTCTCGGCGAAGGGCAGCAGTTCGACCCCCTTGGCGGTGAGCGCTATGGGCGCAGGACCGGGTACCCGTTCAAAGAGGATCACGCCCAACTCGCTTTCTAAGCTCGCGATGCGGTTTGAGACCGCCGGTTGGGTGGTATGGAGAATTTCTGCTGCCTTGCGAAAACTGCCTAAGCTGGCGACCCAAACATAGGTTTTCAAATTATTTATATTCATCGGAAAACCTTAATAAGGGAGCTTCAACGGCACGGTACAAGGAGGCTTCTACGCGAAGTTGCGCTCAAACAACAGACGTCTATTTTCGGCATCGGCGACATCCATTAGTTTAAAGCTCACCCAATCACCTGGCATGGCTTGCCCCAACAAGGCCAGATCCAACGAAAACACCGTACCAATCTTGGGATATCCGCCAATAGTTTGACGGTCGCGCATCAGCACTATGGGTTGCCCATCACTGGGGATTTGCACCGAACCCAAGGCAATGCCTTCTGAAACTATACCATTTATCCCGGTTTCAATGGCATCCCCTTTCAAGCGATAGCCCATGCGATCAATCTTGTCCGTGACCCGATACTGGCCGGAGAAGAACAGCGCCCGCTGCAGCGCCGGAATGGCCGTAAACTGGTAACCGGGAATTAGCCCCAATTCGATGCTACGACGGTAAGTCGGTATGGCCCACTCTGGCATGGTGCGCTGCGGAGCCGGTCGGGATTGTTCTGCGGCGATCCGGTCGCCCACCTTGATAGCGGAGCCGTCGCCGAGCATACCGCCAACCTTTTCGCGTTTGACGGTACTGGCACTGCCGAAACTTTTCTTACATTGGATACCACCGAGCAATGCCAGGCAGGCGCGCATACCCTGCACCGGCGTGGCAAAGCAGAGTCGGTCTCCGGGCCTTAGCTCAAGCCGTCGCCAAGGTTTGACCGGCAAGCCATTTAAGGTTGCGCCGAGGTCTGCGCCGGTGAGGGCAACCGAACAGGCCGCTTGGCATTCTAGGCCCAATTGGCCGTAGGTAATTTCCAGGCTGGCGCTGTCCAATGGATTATCCAACAACCAATTGGCCCAGCAATGGGCGACCTCATCCATCGGTCCGCTGTGGGTCAGCCCATGGGCGCCATAGCCATAGCGGCCGCGATCGTGAATTTGGGCCAGCAAACCGGTTTTAACGACGACTAACGACATTAGCGTTGCCCCCCCTTCGCCAGATAATCGGCCTCCGATATGGGTTCAAAGCGCACCTTACAACCGGTTTTGAGGAAGGCGAACTCATCACTGTCCCAGTCGACCATCTTCTGCCAGGTACGGCCAATGACCTGCCAACCGCCAGGCGACTCGCTCGGGTAGACGGCACTTTGGTTGTCGGCCAATGAGACACTGCCGGCGGGTATTTTTAATCTCGGGGTTTTTCGTCGGGGCACAAAGAGACTCTTGTGGGTGTTGCCCAAAAAGCCAAAACCCGGACTAAAGCCAATCGCATAGACACGGTACGACTGACCGGCATGTAAATCGATGATTTGCTGCGTCGTGAGGCCGCAGTATTGCGCGACATACTCTAGATCGTTGACCGCACCAATGCCGTAACACACTTCGATGACCAGGGTTTCCAAGGCTTGATCGACCAGTTCAGTGCTTATAGTGCGCTGGTAAGCCTGGCGCAATATGGCCGCCATCGCGAAGCGATCGATCAGCCTTAGGTTAAAAGTTACCAGCACGGAGGTATAGGACGGCACCGTATCGAGCACGACCTCGGCATGGCTAAGCCACAGCAAGTCGTTAAAGTGTTTAACCCGCATGGCAACTTGATCGGAAATTGTTTCGCCAAAATAGACAATCCACGTATTTTCATTGACGGGACTTATTTCGAGCATCCGGCAATGACCTCACGAATCACCTGCGCGGTTTGCACGGCATTGGGCTCGTCACCGTGAATACAGAGGGTATCGGCCTGAAAGCGAACCACCTTGCCGGAGATCGAGGTAACCGAGCCCTGAGTCATTATCTGCTCGGTTTGGGCCCTGACTTGCTCGGCTGTCTTATAGACAGAACCGGCTATGCTGCGACTGAGCAAGGTGCCGTCGTCGGCGTAGGCACGATCGGAAAAGGCCTCAAACTGGACGCGTATCTTATGCGTATCGGCGAGCCGTCGGATCGCATCGGAATCGGGTGCGGCCAGCACCAGCAGCGACAACTGGTCGTTATAGTCGTGCAGCGCTTGCATCACGACCGCCATCACCGCCCGATCGGCGAAGACTCTATGGTAGAGCGCGCCATGCGGTTTGACATAGTCCACCCGGCTGTTGTTGGCTCGGCAAATCGCATCGAGCGCGCCGACCTGGTAGAGAACCATGGCGCGTATGTCTGCCGTCGGAATGGCCATATCACGGCGGCCAAAACCCTGTAAATCAGGATAGCCCGGGTGAGCGCCGATGCTGGTACCCGATTGCACGGCAAGCTTTACCGTGCGTTCCATTATTTGTGGGTCCGAGGCGTGAAAGCCACAGGCGATATTTGCCATATCGACCAACGGCATCAACTCGGCGTCGTTGCCCATTTCCCATGAGCCGAAGGCTTCACCCATATCGCAGTTTACGTTCAAGCTATAACTCCTGATTATCGATTAACCCCAACGGTATCAATTTAGAGCGGCAAAGGCCGCAGGTTTATATCAAGTCAGTGGATCATTATTGGTTCATTGAATAGGGCAGATAGGTGGCGATACCCGGGAAAATATAGATCAGTATCAGGGCGAGAAATATCAGCAAGAAAAAGGGTAATGCCGCCCGCGCCACATAGAGAATATTCTTGCCCGTTAAGGACTGAATGACAAAGAGATTAAAACCAACCGGTGGTGTTATTTGCGACATCTCCACGACCAGCACGATAAAGATACCGAACCATAATAGATCGATACCCGCCTGCTCGATCATCGGCATGACCACCGATACGGTCAATACTACAACCGAAATGCCATCCAGAAAACAACCGAGAATAACGAACAGTAGCGTTAGTGCTGCGAGCAGTTGAAATACAGTGAGGTCGAGGCTGCCAATGCTTGCGGCCAATGAGCGGGGGATGCCGAGAAAACCCATAGCGAGACTTAAAAAATGCGCGCCGACGAGAATAAGGCCGATCATGCACGAGCTTTTTACCGCACCCAATAAACTCTCGTTAAAGGTGGTCATATTCAGCGTGCCGGTCACAAAGGCCAGTAACAGAGCACCAAAGACGCCCAGGGCAGCCGCTTCCGTTGGGGTGGTAAAGCCGGCATAGATGGAACCGAGGACAAAGCCAATGAGGCCGAGAATGGGTAAGAGTTTTTTTAGCGCCTTGAGTTTCACCCTGAAGCTGAGGTCAGCCGCATCGTCCTGGGGTACCTGGTCTTTGTTCAGTAAGGCCCAAATAACGATATAGCCCATGAACAAAAAAACCAACAATAACCCGGGCAACGCGCCGGCAATAAAGAGTCGGGAGATAGAGACTTCGGCGGCGACGCCATACACGATCAGGATGATCGATGGTGGAATCAATAGCCCCAAGGTACCGGAGCCGGCCAACGTACCGATAGACATACGATCGCTATAGCCGGCCTTCTTAAGCTCCGGCAAGGTCATGCGACCGATGGTAGCCGCGGTTGCCGCGGACGAACCCGAGACCGCGGCAAATATGCCACAGCTGAGCACATTAACATGGAGCAACTTACCCGGCAGACGGTTGAGCCAGGGTGTTAAGCCTTCGAAGAGATCAGACGCTAAGCGAGTACGGAATAGCACTTCACCCATCCAGATAAACATCGGTAAGGCTGTCAATGTCCAGTTGGTACTCGCTCCCCACGTTGTTGTGCCGAACAGTAAACCAATTTGCCCATTATCAACTAACATCAGGCCAATAATACCCACCCCGATAAGGGCCAAGGATACCCATACACCAATCGCGAGCATCAATAGCATCGAGGCGACCAGCACGATTGAAATTACGACAAAATCCATTAGATCTCCTCCAGGTTAACTTCGCCTTCGTGCTGGGTATAGATCGGCAGCTTGCCACCGAGCATTGCGGCCAGCGCATCAAGGACTGCCAATAAGAGCCCGGTCGACCCCAGACCCACTGGTACCTGTACCGCCCAGAGTGGCATGGGGATATAGCCCTGTGTGAGCTCTTCAAAGAGGTAAGATTCCCAAATCATATACCAGCTATACCAGCAGACAAACGAGGCCAACACCAGACCGATGATCAGGACAAAAAATTCTTGCGCAAAGCGCGCCTTGGGGGGGAGGTTTTGAAAGAGTAATGTTACACGAATATGACCACCATCCCTAAAAGTGTAGGCCAGGCCAAAAAAAATGGAGGCCGATAAACAGTAGCCGGATATATCTTCAGCAGAGGGGACGATAAAGCCCAATAGTCGGCCAATGATTTGAGCTAAAACCACCACCATAATAATGATGATGCACAGGCCCGATAGATAACCGGAAGCCAGATATAATCGATCTTTATAGGAATGCATAAAATGTCCCACGCAAAAGGCCCCCGACAATAGCTTGCCGGGGGCGATAAAGCTTGATTACTTGTTATAAGCTTTGAGAATTGCGCCTACTTCTTTTGGAGCTTCTGCCAACCACTCGTCGGACATCACTGCACCGATCGCTTTGAGCTCAGTGATCAGTTGATCAGTTGGTGCCGTTACGATGATGCCGTTGTCAATCAGGGTCTGAGTATCCTTACGAGCCTGTTCAACCACGCCGGCCCAGCCGCTCTTCTCTGCATTTGCAGCCGCTTCCAGGATGATGGCTTGGGTTGCCTTGTCTAAACGCTTGAATGCGCGCGTATTGACAATAACCATATTTTTCGGGATCCACGCGTCGATCGACGTGTAGTGAGTCAGATAATCCCAAGCCTGACCATTGGCGCCGGTTGATGGCGATGTCACCATTGAATCGATGATGCCGGTGCTGAAGGCTTGTGGGATATCCGGTACCTGAACCGTAGTAGGCGTCGTGCCCATTAGGTCAGCCAGGCGAGACGTGGATGGGCTGTAGGCACGCATCTTGGAATCGGATAGGTCAGCCAACGATGCGACTGGGAATTTGGTATAGAGACTTTGCGCAGGCCAAGGCACTGCGTAGAGCAACATCAGGCCGTCTTTTTTGAGCAACTTCTCCATTTCTGGCTTAGCGGCCAACCACAACTTCTCGGAGTCGGCATAGCTGGTTGCTACGAAGGGCATGTTGTCGTGCTTAAACACCGGGTGTTCATTGCCGAGCGTGCCGATAAAAACTTCGCCCAACTGCACCTGGCCAGATTTTACGGCGCGTGGAATCTCGGGATGTTTAATTAACGAGGCACCGGAGTGAACGGTAATGACCAACTCGCCACCGGTTTTAGATTTAATTTCTTCAGCAAATTGATAGGCTATTTTAGTCGGCATATTCGCATCGCCATAAGGCGTTGGCATGTTCCATGTTTCAGCGGACGACTGCACACCTATTGTGCTGGCAAGAACGGCTAGGCCAATAACTTTTTTTATCATTTTTTTTCACCTTTTTATTAAAATGGTTACAGAACGGCTAACTCGTCGTTCAATTTGTCCGTCACTAACATTTTGCCAGGGACATGTGTAATGCACAGTGGTGGCTTGGCATTACGGATGGCGACCTGTGGCGTAACACCACAAGCCCAAAAAACGGGTATTTCATCATCGTTGACCGGCACACTGTCGCCATATTCTGGCTTGGCCAAGTCTTCGATGCCGATCTTATTCGGCATGCCAATATGGATCGGCGCGCCATGCGCTTTAGGCAATCGAGTGGTTATTTGAATCGCACGGATGGCGTCTGCCGGCTTGAACGGCCGCATGGTAACGACCGTGTTACCGAAAAACTTCGCACTCGGTGCCGTGGCGATATTGGTTTCAAACATGGACACATTCCGGTCCAGATCGATATTGCGTATCGACAAGCCGGCACGCAATAAGGCTTCTTCAAACGAGAACGAACAGCCTAGGACAAAACTGACCATGTCATCAGACCAATACTGTTCAATGTCTGTGACCTGCTCGACCAGTTCCCCGTCCTTAAAGACATTGTACTGGGGAATGTCAGTGCGAATATCGATATCCGCACCGAGCGCCGGCACCATGGCATCGCCAGGCTTAGACATGCTGATCAAAGGGCAGGACACCGGGTTTAAATAACAATAGAGCAAAAAATCTTCCGCCCAAACCTTGGGCAGAATAACCACATTACCCTGCACTAAGCCGGGCACCAGACCACTGGTGTAGCCCGTAAAGGAACCATCACGAATGTTGTGGCGCAATAGATGGGCTTTGTCCAACAGTTCGGCGTTTTGATTGTTAGCCATGGAGCAGTAACCTTGATTTGAACGATGCAGCCAATCTAGCTCGAATCGAAAAGCAAAGTCTAATTATTATTTATTGTCATTATTGATAACTAAAACTTATATAGGGGGGTGCTTTGGGCAAAAAACGCCGTCATCGATTGGGTTGCCTGTCGAATACCGTTCAAGGCGCGGTCGAATTGCGCCTAACTAACGGCGGCTATCAGTTGCTTCGACGGAATGCGTCGGCAACCCAATTGGCCATCCAATGCGACGCGGATAAGCACCGCAGCAACGTCCTCCGCCTGGACCGGTCGATAGGTGCGCAGCGGGCCGATAAAGATAAAAGATAAGCCGGAAAAAAGCACCTGTGCGATCCGCTCGCCGAGCCGGAAGGTCGACCGTTTGCCGAGCAAGAGTGAGGGCTGGGCGATGGTTAGCGAGTCGAACTGCAGGGCCACCAAGGCCGCTTCCATGCGGCCCTTGGTAGCCAGGTAAAAATTCCCGGCGTCGGCGTCGGCACCCAGGCTGGAAACTACGACAAAGCGCCGGTAGCCGGCCTGCTTTGCCGCTCTAGCCAGATCGAGCACCCGGCCAAAGTCTACCTCGGCAAAGGCTTCGCGTGAGCCGGCCTGTTTGATTGTGGTGCCCAGGGCACAGATAACGGCATCGGCGTTGTCGCTAACCGGGGGTAAGGCCAGCGGCATAAAATCGCTGATCCATTGATGATGGTGAGCGTGCAGTGGTGCAATGGGGCGACGCACCAACAAGAGCACCTCGTCGACCCGATCGGGCGCTAGCTGTTGCACCAGATGCGAGCCGATTAGACCGGTTGCGCCGGCAATGAGAATGTTAGCCATAATAGGGTTTCCGGTCGGTGTACTGCCCCAGATTAGGGGCTAGCGATACCAATGCATTGGGGTTGGCGTATAGGTGTTTGCGAATACCTACACGCGGAATGGAATGATATTGGTCGTATTCGATCGAAAAGGCCAGGCCTGCTTTCGCCCCAGGGCGCTCGACGGCCTGGGGTTGCTCCTTATTGAGGCAACCCCATTGCCGAGAATGGCCCGGTTCGTTCAGTGACGGCAGGCGGTAGCAGGTTGGTGGTCGCTCACCCGGCGGGAGACCAACGGCGCTTCAGGCGGTTGACGCGCTCGATGACTTGTTCCAAGGTCAACAGCATTGCCGGCACAAAAAGGAGGATCAGCACGGTCGCAAAGAGCAAGCCAAAGACCAGGCCGGCGGCGATTGGTTTGAGGAATTGGGCATCCAAGCTGGTTTCAAACAGGAATGGCGTCAGGCCGCCGACAGTGGTCAGAGTCGTCAGCAGAACAGGCCGCAAGCGACTGGCCACCGCCTCTTCTAGCGCGCCATAGAGAGGCATGCCGTCTCGGCGTAGATCCCGATAGACACTGATCAGCACGATACTGTCGTTGATCACAATCCCCGAGAGGCCGAATAGACCGAGTACCGACAGAGACGACAGCGGCAAGTCGATCAGCCAATGGCCATAGATGGCTCCGGTCAGGCCAAAGGGAATGGCGACCAGGATGGCCAATGGCCAGACCCAGCTTTCAAACACCCACGCCAGAATGCCGTAGATCAGAGCGAGTACGCCAATCAACACCAGGGTGGCGTCGGCAAAAAATTCGCGCTGGCCTCGGGCATCGCCACTCAAGCTCACCTCTAAGGTGCCATAGTTGGCCCGAACGCCGGGTAACACGGTGTCATCCAGTAAGCTGTACATGCCATCGCTGGTCATCACACCGGCATCGAGGGTGGCACTGACATTAACCGAGATCTCGCCATCCTCTGCGCGGATGCCATCGAGGCCCCGTTGATAGCGGCTGATCATCAGATCATCGAGTGGGATCAATTCATCATTCAGGGCGAACGGCAGGCTCAAAATAGCCAAGATATCGCTGCGTTGCCGTTCCGGGAGCAGTACCCTCAAATTGAGAGTTTGCAAACCGGCGACCTGATCGGCCGCGCTGACACCTTCGATC
Organism: Reinekea sp.; assembly: GCF_982785585.1. NCBI lineage: Bacteria > Pseudomonadati > Pseudomonadota > Gammaproteobacteria > Oceanospirillales > Saccharospirillaceae > Reinekea > Reinekea sp. The sequence goes on from NZ_CEYAVF010000032.1 coordinate 23,354, forward strand.
GCTTGACGTAAAAACCCAGCAATGCTCGCTTCAGAGATACCCAAATCCCGTGCCAGGGGCGTCAGTTCAAACTGCAGTTGCTCATCGCCATAGGGCAAGGAATCGATGGCATCGGACAACCCGGGAACCCCATTCAATTGACCCTGCAGGGCCATGGCCGCCGATTTTAGGGTGTCGATATTGTCGCCGGTCAGGGCGATCACGATATCGCCCGACTCCCCGCCCCAGCGGTTGCCGCGACCAAAACTGATATTGTCAATTTCAGAGGGCAAGGTGGTGGCCGCACGCCATTGATTGACCAGCTCTTGGTTGGTGTAGGGCCGGTCCTGATCGCTGATCAGCTCAACATCGATGCGCGCCCGATTGGCTTGGTCGCCCTGATTCCGGATAACCAGAGCCGTCTTGATAAAGTCGTAGCCGGTTTGGTCCTCAACCTCTTGCAAGGTCTGGGTCAGTTGATCGATAAAGGCGTCGACCTTGCCGGGCAAGACGCCTTCGGCGAAGGTCACACTGACCGATAAGGACGGTGATTCAACCGAGGGTTGAAACTGGAACGGCACAATTTTGCTGCTCACCATGCCAAGGGCCATTATAAGATTGGCGAGGATAAAGGCCATCAAGATCGGCCGATGTGTCAGGCTCCAGCGAACAATCGGTCGGAACCAGTTGTCGCGCAAGCGATTGAAGGCAGCGTCAAGTTTTTGGCGCATCGGGCGGTCTTTTTTGTGGTGGCTGTGCGACAGATGGCCGGGCAGGATCAAAAAGCACTCGACCAGTGAGGCAACGATGGCCACGGAGACGATAATCGGGATGTCGCGCGCCAACTGTCCGATCGGCCCACCAATCAGCATCAGTGGCAAGAAGGCCGCCATGGTGGTTAAGCTCGAGGCGAGCACTGGCGGCCACATCTTTTTCGCCGCCTGCAATGAGGCGGCACTGGCCGACATGCCCTGTTGTTGATAAGCCCGGGCCTGTTCACCGACCACGATGGCATCGTCGACAATGATGCCGAGTGCGATCATGAAGCCAAACAGGCTGATGGTATTCATGCTGACGCCGGCCTGAGCCATAAACAGGAAGGTGGCAAAAAAGCTGATCGGAATGCCCATGGCGACCCAAAAGGCGAGCCGGCTGTTGAGGAAGAAAAACAACATCACCAGCACTAAGCCCATGCCGAGAGCGCCATTTTTGAGCAACAGACGCAATTGCGCTGCGACGATTTGCCAAGTTTCATTGTAGACATGGATCTGCACGCTGGCCGGCAGGGTTGGCGTGAAGGTGCTCAGCCAGGTCTGCATGGTCTCGGCGTTGTCGAGTGTATCCTCACCCGGCGTGCGCATCAGCGACAGGCGAACGGCTGGCGTGCCTTCGAAATAGAGTGCATTGGAATTGCGATTGATGACCCGTTCGATCTGCGCGATATCGCCTAGGCGCAGCGCGCTGCCATCGTCTAGGGTGGTGACGATCAGATCGTACAGGCTGGCAAAATCGATGTTCGGCGTTTGCGATAGCAGCTGCAGGGTTAGAGCATCACCGGTCGAGGTGCCGGCCGGTTGCGCGGTATATTCGGCGCCAATGGCGCTGGCAATCTGAGCCAAGGTCAGGCCAGTATCGAGCAGTCGCTCGGTGCTCACCGCAATCTGCACCTGTTGGCGCGGGATGCCTTGCAGATTGATTTGCGCAAAGCCGGCCTGCAACAGTTGGCTTTCCATCTTGTAGGCCAGATCGGCCAATTCGTCAGCCGGCACCTCGCCATAGATCAGCAGGTCGGCGACATTTTCGCGCCGCTGTGGACTGCTGATGCGCAAATCGTCGACCGGTTCGGGCAAGTCGACGGCGTTTACCGCTGTTTCAATGATATCGCGCGCCGAACTGAGGCTCTCGGCCCGGTCGGACAGACTGATCCAGAGGCCGACTCGGCCAGAGTTGGCGCTGGTCGAGATCGAATCGATCTCGGGTAGGCCTACCAAGGCCTGTTGTAAGGGGATAGCGACGGTGCGATACATGTCTTCGGCACTGACGCCACCCCAGGTCGCTGAGACGCTGACGCGATCGAAGCCGAAGTCGGGAAAAAACTGATTATTGACCTGATTCAGACCCCAGATGCCTGAGGCGATAATCACAATCATGGCACCATTGGCGGCGATGCGGTGTTTGGCAAAGGTTTCTATCCAGCCCATCACGGTCGCGCTCCGTCTTTAGACGTCACGATGGCCACGGCCATACCACTGACTGGCGTCTTCAGGCGAGTGGTCACCACGGACGCGCTATCGTTGAAATCTGGGCTGCGCACCAAGTAGCCACGCTGCGTGCGGCCCAATATCTCGATATCGGCCGCGTTGATTACGCCGTCCGCAAATAGATAGACCCGCTGTTGATCGTAGACCGCGGTAACCGGCACCTCGACGGCGGGCTCGGCGATAGGGTAACTGATGGTCAGGGCGACGTGGCTGCCCGGCAAGAACGCCACCGGGTTCACGCCACTGGGGACTAGGGTCAGCCGTTGGGCACCGGATTCATTGATCGGACGCAACGCCTCAACTTGCCAAGCGTAACCCTGACTGTCAACGGCGCTGATCTGCGTGGCGTTGAGCTGATCCAAGCGGTAGCGCAGCGGTACGCGCACAAACAGCGCTAAGCTGGCTGGGTCGTAGAGTTCCACTAGGACATCGCCACTGCGCAGTTCCTGACCCTGAGTGACCGATACTTTGGCGACCAGGCCGGCGAATGGGGCCGTGACTTGAAGATCAGCAACCACTTGTTTGGCGAGGCGAATTTGACTGGCGAGGGCATCGCGTTGTGCCAACATCTGCGCCATCTGATCGGTATATTGCGCCAACGTGAGCTGTCGATTTTGCACCGACATCAGCTGCGTCTGATACGCCCGTAGGGCGGCCTCATAGTCGCTGCCGGAGGTGAGCTGCTGGGAATTTAGGCTGGTGAAGCGGTCGACGCTGTTTTTGGCGATGCGCAACAGCTCGCGGTCGATCGTTAAGGAGGCCTGGTCATTATCGTGTTTGAGTGTTTCATTGCGAATTCTCGCGGCCAGTTCCTGCTGTGCGGACCGGCGCTGTGTCAAGGCTTCCTGCGCCGAGTCGGCCGATAAGCTGAGCAGGCCTTGACCCAGCTCGACCGTCTGGCCTTCACTGACATCGAGCGCCAGCACGCGTGCGTTGCTGGTGGCACTCAGGCGGGTGTGATGCTGAGCTTGAATTACCCCAAACAGGTCGAGCTGGGCCAGTGTCTTGTCGGCTAGGGCGGGCACGATTTCAACCGAGGTTGCGCCCTGTTTGCCGAGCTGACCGGCACCTCTAAAACCACGACCCCTTGAAGGGGCTGGCGCCTTTGCTTTCGCCTCGCCCGGTGCCGCTTGTGCTGCGTCGGTTTTGCGCGCGTCAGCGCCTGGCTTGGCCTTTGGCTCACTGGATTCTGGGCTCGGCGCGCTCACGGGGGTTGCCGGGCGACCCCCATACGAGTTTTCCTTGGGCGCGTTCATCATTCGATAGGCACCCAACGCGATGGCCAAGATAACCACCGGGATAATAATTTTCTTCAGCATGTGACGTCTACTTTGATTTTAGTTGTCGGATATTGATAGAGTGTGGCCGAACAATGTGCAAGAAAAATGAATCAGATGACAACAATAACGCACTGGTGGGTCTATTTGCTGTCCTGCGCCGATGGCACCCTATACACCGGGATCACCACCGACCTGACTCGCCGCGTCGCGGAGCATAATGGCCTCCGACCGGGTGGTGCGCGCTATACCGCTGCGCGCAAACCGGTCCAGCTAGTATACGCGGAAGCCAGTGCGACCAGATCAACCGCCGGGCAGCGCGAATACCAACTCAGGCGACTGCCGCGCCCACACAAGTTAGCCCTGGTCGCCGCCTACCAAGCTGAAACGCTCGCCGACCGGGCGCCTATGCCAGTATCAACAGCAGACTAAAACCTCTGCCCAGTGGCAGTGAAACCTAACCAGACCGTTGCGTGGACACCGCGCCGATCCGGGGTCTGACGCTGCTCACCAGAGTCCCTAGGGCTTACAGTGGGGCCGGCTTTTGCTACACTGGCGAAAATTCTCCTAAGGATTGCCATGTACATGGTGCACCCCCAATTTGACCCGGTTGCCTTTAGCCTTGGGCCCCTGTCTGTCCACTGGTACGGTATCATGTATCTGCTCGGCTTCTTGGTCGGTCAGTATCTTGGTATTTGGCGCGCGGGGCGCGACGCTTGGCGTAACTTCAGCACCGAGGAGGTCAAGGATTTACTCTTCTATATAGTGGTCGGCATCATCATCGGTGGTCGGGTCGGTTATGTGTTTTTTTACCATTTCGATCTGTTTATACAAAACCCGCTCTACCTAGTTAAAATTAATCAGGGCGGCATGAGCTTCCACGGCGGATTTCTCGGGGTTGCCGCAGCAGTCATTCTGTTTGCCCGCAAGACCGGTAAGGCGATCTTCAGTGTTGGCGATTTTGTTGCGCCCTTGGTTGCGCCGGGCATTCTGTTTGGTCGCTTTGGTAACTTTCTCAATGGCGAACTTTGGGGCCGACCAACCGACGTGCCTTGGGCGATGATCTTCCCTCAGGCCGGTGATGCCATCGCTCGCCACCCGTCACAGCTCTATCAGATGGCGGGCGAAGGCTTCCTTCTGCTGGTCTTGCTCTGGTGGTGGAGTGCGCAGCCAAGGCCGCGCATGGCGGTCTCAGCGATGTTTATGATCGGCTATGGCGTGTTGCGTACCGCGGCCGAGTTTTTCCGCCAACCGGATCAACATATTGGTTATCTGATGGGCGGCTATCTCACCCAGGGTATGTTGCTGAGTGTGCCATTGATCTTGGTCGGTGGCGCGATGATGGTGTTCGCCTATCGGCATCCGGTGTTCGATGTCTTGCTGCCAGAGGGTAAAAAAGCCAGCGCCGGTCAAAAATCCTCCAAACGCAAAACACGGGCTAAGACAAAATGAAACAGTATCTCGAGCTCTGCCGGCGGATCGTCGATGAAGGTCATTGGATCAGCAATCAGCGCACCGGTAAGCGTTGCCTGACGGTAATTAATGCCGACTTGGAATACAATGTCGCGGCCAATGAACTGCCGTTGATTACCACCCGAAAAAGCTATTATCGTTCAGCCATCGCCGAGTTCCTCGGCTATATTCGCGGCTATGATAACGCCGCCGACTTTCGCGCCCTGGGCAGTAAAACTTGGGATGCCAACGCTAACGAGAACAGCGTTTGGCTGAACAATCCGGCGCGCAAAGGTCGCGACGATATGGGCCGGGTCTACGGGGTTCAAGGGCGAGCTTGGGCCACCCCCGATGGCGGCCAGGTCGACCAGCTGCGCAAGATCGTCGATGATCTGCGCCAGGGTATTGATGACCGTGGCGAGATCCTCAGCTTTTATAATCCAGGCGAGTTTGATTTGGGCTGCTTACGACCCTGCATGCACAGCCACACCTTCTCCTTACTGGGCGATACGCTCCACCTGACCAGTTATCAGCGCTCCTGTGACGTGCCACTCGGGTTGAATTTTAATCAGGTGCAGGTGTTCTTTTTTCTCGCCATTATGGCCCAAATCACTGGCCACAAAGCGGGTATGGCCTATCATAAGATAGTCAACGCGCACATCTATGAAGACCAGTTGCCGCTGTTGCGCGACGTTCAGCTGCACCGAGCGCCCTTCGCGTCGCCCAAACTGATTATCAACCCAGCGATCCGCTCGCTCGAAGACCTGGAAACCTGGGTTACGTTGGACGACTTCTCGGTCGAGGGTTATCAGCATCACGAGCCTATCGCGTACCCCTTTTCAGTCTAATCACGTTGGCTGGCAACTATTCGCTGGGTTCTAATGGGCGGATACCAGCCAGTACAGCAACGTATTTAATGCCACATCGGTCCCGATCAGACGTCGGGGCTAATTGTTTATAAGGTTCTGTCGACTATGTTTCCAAAGGTCCCAAGTTTGGCCGTTACTGATCTAAGTGCCCATATCGACTTAAGTCATCTCAATATCGAATCGACGTCCGATCTAGTAGGCGTGTCCAACTTCCTCGGCCAGCCGCGGGCGAAAAAATCGCTCGAGTTTGGCATTGCCATGCGTGGCAGTGGCTACAACCTCTATGTTATGGGCGATGCCGGCACCGGGCGGCAATCGTTGGTGTCCAAGTACGTGCGCGAACTGGCCGAGTCGCAGCCGGCGCCAAGCGAATGGGCCTATATCAATAACTTCGACACGCCGCGCGAACCAGAGGCGCTGGAATTGCCCGCCGGGCGCGGAGAAGAATTGAAGGCGCAGATTAGTCAGTTCGTAAACGACCTGCTCGATACCTTCCCCGCGACCTTTGAAAACCCAAGTTATCAGCGCAAACGCACGGCGATCGAACGCGATTTTAATCAGAAGTACGATGCCGCGATGAAGGTGGTCGAGCGCTTTGCCAATGACAAGGAGGTCGCCGTGGTCTCCGATGGCGGCTCGGTGTTGCTGTTGCCGATTGTCGACGGGCAGGCCTTAGATGACACCGAATTTGCCCAGTTGCCGGAAGAGCGGCGCAGTGAATTTCAGGATCGAATCAATGATATCGAAGAGTATCTCAATGAACAGGTCCTGGAGCTGCCTACTTGGCGGCGCAAGAGTTCCGATGCGTTTCGGCAGCTGACGCTGGAAACGGTGCAGCAGGCGATCAAGCCGCTGCTCAAAGAGCTCGAGGTAAAAAATCAGAGTCTGCTGTCGGTTTTACGCTTTTTTCGTTCGGTGAAAACGAATCTGCCGCCCTTGATTATCGATCTGTTTGCCGATGAGGCGACCGCCGAGAGTCGCACCGAACAGGAAAGCCGGCAAATGTTGGAACATTGGCTCAAGCCGAATCTGATGATGCATCATGATATCAATAACGGCGCGCCGGTGGTCTACGAGATGTTGCCGACTTACCAGAATCTGTTTGGCCGGATCGAATATTCGACCCAGCAGGGCATGCCGATTACCAACTATCAGCTGATTCGCCCGGGCAGTCTGCTTAAGGCCAATGGCGGCTACCTGATCCTCGATGCGGAAAAACTGCTCCAGGAACCTTTCGCTTGGGATGCGCTCAAACTGGCCTTAAAAACCAAAGAGCTGAAGATGGAGTCACCCTTTATTGATGCGACCTTGATGCCGACGGTGACCCTCAGTCCGCAATCGATCAAGTTAAATATCAAGGTGATTTTGCTCGGCCCGCGCGATATCTATTATCAGCTGCAGGAGTGGGACCCAGAATTTATGGAGCTGTTTCGTGTCCCGGTCGACTTCGACAGCTTTATCCCGCGCACGCGCGATAATATCGACAACCTTATTTTGCGCATCAAGGACTACGGTGAAGAAAAGGGCTTCCGCCCGCTAACCAAGAGTGCCTTGGTGCGCCTAATCGAATTTAGTCTGCGTGAAGCCGAACACCAGCACCGTCTGTCGGCCCAGGTCGTCAAAGTATTCAAGGTGTTTGCCGAGGCCGACTTTATCTGCCGCCATCAGGACGATCGCCTGATCGATGCCCACCACATTACCGAGGCACTGGCCGCAGCCGAGTACCGCAACGGCCGGATCGCCGATCAGATGTTGATGGAGATCGAAGAGGGCACCATCCTGATCGACACTACCGGCGAGCGAGTCGGCTGTGTCAACGGCCTCACGGTGATGGAGATCGGTGAGAGCCACTTCGGCTCGCCGGCGCGCATTACCGCGACGGTGCATGTCGGTGGCAAGGGTGTGGTCGATATCGAACGGGAAGTCGAGCTGGGTCAGTCGTTGCACAGCAAGGGCGTGATGATTCTAAGTGGCTTCCTCGGCCATGAGTTTGGCCGTACCTTCCCCTTGACCCTGTCATCCCATATTGCCATGGAGCAGAGTTATGGCTATATCGATGGCGACAGCGCCACCGTGGCGGAGTATTGCTCGCTGATGTCCGCCATTACCCGTCTGCCGGCACGGCAGAATTTGGCGATCACTGGATCGATGAACCAGTTAGGCGAAGTACAGGCCATTGGTGGGGTGAACGAAAAAATTGAAGGCTTCTTTAAACTCTGTAGCTTGCGCGGTCTAACCGGAGAGCATGGTGTGATCGTGCCCCAAGACAATGTGAAGCACCTGATGCTGCAGCAGAGCGTGATCGATGCCGTAGCGGCCGGTCAATTCACCATCTATGCCGTTAAACATGTCTACGAGGCGCTGCATCTGTTGACCGATTGTGAACCGGGCGAGGCCGATCTGAAAGGCGACTTCCCGGCTGAGAGCTTGAATGGTAAAGCTCAGCTAGCACTTAAAACGCTCTATGAGTTGTATCAGGAAACCGACGAAGAGTAACGCTAGGACGCGCGCGATGGGCGCGCCCCTTGAGGCGGTCTGTTGTTAGAACAGGCTGTCGAGCCCGATCTTCATGCTCAGACCGACGCTTAAACCGGAGGCGGTGGCATTGGCGTTGAGCAAATAACCGGCCTCGATCGCAAAGATGACATGCTTTGCTAGCACCGTTGGGATATTAGCGTCGGTATAGATGTAGGAACCAAAGCCGTCGGCCCCGTACATCAAATCCATGCCGTAACGAAAGCTTTCGGAATTATTCAGCGCCGAATTAGCACCGAGGCCTAGGTACCAGTTGGCACCATAGGCACCGCGCAGGCGAAATGCTAGATCTGTGCTCAGCCCAGACTCGACATTGATCCCAGCATTCCACAAGGAAACCGTCTCGCCCAGCACACCATAGTTGGTTTGGGCCAGCACCAGCTGGTTACGGTGTAAGTAACTGATCTCTTCAATATAGTCGTTTTCGTTGACTAGGGCCTTGGCCAGATTGTAGTGGTCAGAGCGGGCTATCTCGCCGCGAGCACTGTTGCTTTGGGCTTCAGTGATACGAATCCGACCGACCACTTCACGGAATGACTCATTCGCATCGATCACCTTGATGTCTTTGTAAACTGCAAAATAGGCACCTGGCACGACGCCGGACTTGCGACCGATATTCAGTGCGACCTTATTATCGAGCTTCGACAGCACCTGACCGCGCGTCTGAATACTTTGGTCGGCCAGCTCGACCCAGTCGTCATTGCGGATCGATGGGCGACCAAGGTGAATCTTAGCGATGGAATAGATCGCGCTGACTTCGATAATCTCGATGATACCGGTCTGGTCATCGACAAAGCCAAAACTCTCACCGGAACCGCTTTTGATCTCGGTGCCGCGGCGAAAGACGCGGAAGATCTGACCCACCTCGACATTGGCATTCTTGCCCAGGTCAAAATAAATTTGGTCGCTATTGACCTTGACCACCGAGCCTAGCTCGCGAAACTCTCGCTTGAGCATAAGCGGCAGTTCGTACTCTAACTGGGCCAATAGGGCCGTTAATTCTTTGTAGCGAAACTCAAGCGCGCGTTGGATAGTCAGGTCACCGGTGCCGACATTATAGAGCGACATCGTGACGGTGGCTCGATTCCGTTTGGGCGTGTACAGGGAGACCACGGCGAGGTTTTCGAGCTTGGCCCGACTGGCCGCTTCGAGCATCGCTTCGATGGCCGCTTCGCTATCGGGCCGCACGGACGTCTTAGCGTTAGACACTTGGTAGTCTTGCAGCCGGTTGATTGCGCTGGAAGCAATCAACCGCAGATCGGGGCGAGATGCCAGATTATCATCGGATAAATCGGTTACCAGCAAGACATTGCCAGCCGCCATCAAGGTGCCGGATAAAAATAGCGACACCAGTCCCAACCATTTAAAAGTCATTTTGCACTCACCTAGTAATCGATTCAATTTTGCGAGTATATACTAGTGTCTAGCAATCGGATAATTTGATCACGGCAAACCAGCATGGTTACGGGGGTTTAGGGCCTTTTTCTGGGCGCCGTTGGCCGACCAATGGCAACCTAAAGACATTTTTAAAGCGGTTTTCACAGCAAAGGCAAAAATCAGCTGTGCAATGAACCGGTTCAACGTATAATCTCGCACCCTTTTTAATCTATTTTGGTTGAAAATCGGCCAATTATGGCAAGACGACTGAGGTGTGTGTGGATTTTCCTAAGCAATATGATGTGATCGTAATAGGTGGAGGCCATGCCGGCACCGAGGCGGCGTTAGCGGCGGCTCGTATGGGCAGCCAAACCCTATTGCTAACGCACAATATCGACACCATCGGGGTGATGTCCTGCAATCCGGCCATCGGTGGCATTGGCAAGAGCCACCTGGTTAAGGAAATAGATGCCTTGGGCGGCGCGATGGCGATGGCTACAGACCGTGCCGGCATCCAGTTTCGCATACTCAATGGTCGCAAGGGTCCAGCTGTGCGCGCCACTCGTGCCCAGGCCGATCGCCAGTTGTATCGCGCGGCGATCCGCGAGATCGTCGAAAATCAGCCGAATTTGGAAATATTTGCTCAGGCGGTCGACGATCTGATGCTCGCAGGCGACCGCATCGTGGGTGCGGTCACCCAAACCGGGATTCGCATTCGCGCCAAGACCGTGGTGCTCACCGCCGGTACCTTCCTGGGCGGCAAGATTCACGTCGGCATGGACAACTACGCCGGTGGCCGCATGGGTGATGCCCCCAGCCTGTCGTTGGCGGCGCGCTTGCGCGAGTTGCCGCTGCGGGTTGGACGCCTTAAGACTGGCACCCCGGCGCGCATCGATTCACGCTCGGTCGATTTCAGCGTCTTGGCCGAGCAACCGGGCGACACGCCCTTGCCGGTAATGTCCTTTATGGGCTCGGTTAGTGACCATCCGCGCCAAGTTAGCTGTTATATCGGCCACACCAATGAGCAAACGCACGACATTATTCGCAATAACTTGCACCAATCACCGATGTACGCCGGCGAGATTGAAGGTACCGGGCCGCGCTATTGCCCATCGATTGAAGATAAGGTGGTGCGCTTTGCCGATAAGACCAGCCACCAAATCTTTGTCGAGCCCGAAGGTCTCAATACCTATGAGCTCTACCCCAATGGCATCTCGACCAGCCTGCCGTTTGATGTCCAGGTCGCCTTCATCCGTTCCATGAAGGGTTTTGAAAATGCGCATATAACGCGACCCGGTTACGCCATCGAGTACGACTATTTTAACCCGCAAGACCTGAAGCACTCGCTCGAGTCGAAGTTTATCGAGGGCCTGTTCTTTGCCGGACAGATCAACGGTACCACCGGTTATGAAGAGGCCGCTGCGCAAGGGTTGTTGGCCGGTATCAACGCGGCGCGCACCGCACAAGGTGAGGCTGTCTGGTCACCACGGCGCGATGAAGCCTATATAGGGGTGTTGGTCGACGATCTGATCACCATGGGCACCCTGGAGCCGTACCGCATGTTTACCAGTCGGGCCGAATATCGCCTGCTGTTGCGCGAAGACAACGCCGACGCTCGCTTGACCGCCATCGGCCATGATCTGGGGTTGGTTGGCGAAACCCGTTGGGCCGCGTTTAACCGCAAGCAAGACGCCATTGCCATTGAGCAGGAGCGGATGCGCACGACCTACGTCCAATCGTCATCCAACGCGGCGACCGCCTTGGCGAGCAAGCTGAAGTCGCCCCTATCGCGTGAATACAGCCTGGCCGATCTGTTGAAGCGACCCGAGTTAAGTTACCAAGACTTAGCGCAGGTTGCGCCACCGACCGCGGACCTGGCTCTGGACGAGCAGGAGCAGGTTGAAATTGCGGCCAAATACGAGGGCTACATCCAGCGCCAACAGGACGATATCGATACCTTGCGCCGCCATGAAGACACCAAGTTGCCAGATAGCCTCGATATTGACCTAATCGGCGGCCTATCGAACGAGGTGCGGCAAAAGCTCAAGGCACAGCGACCGGAAACCCTGGCGCAGGCTTCGCGCATATCGGGTGTAACACCGGCGGCCCTATCGATGCTTTTAGTGCATATTAAAAAACACAAAGCGAGTCGACAAAGCGCATGACTGACGCATATCGAAATAGGCTTGAGGGCGGCATCTTGACCCTCGGACTGACGCTACCGGCGGATGCCGTGACCCGTTTGCTCGAGTTCCACGCGCTGCTGGTAAAGTGGAATAAGACTTATAACCTGACCTCGGTGCGCAAGGCCGATGAGATGATCGATCGACATTTGCTCGACAGCTTAAGTATGCTGCCCTTTATCGGTTCCGGCGCGCTGCTCGATGTTGGCACCGGGGCTGGCCTGCCGGGCATGGTGCTGGCCTTAGTAAGGCCGGACCTGCCGGTTTGGCTGCTCGACAGTAACGGCAAAAAAACCCGGTTTCTGAGCCAGGTCAAGATGATGTTAGGCGTCGACAACGTTACCGTGGTTCAGCATCGACTCGAAAGCTGGCAACCGGAGCGAGAATTCGCCCAGATCACCTCTAGAGCATTCGCAACCCTTTCTGATATGGTAAGCTTCTCGCGACATCTGCTCGCCGATGACGGCCGTTTTTTAGCTATGAAGGGCCTCTCGCCCGATGCAGAGCTGGCTGAATTGCCGCCCGAAATCAAGCTGCTGGCCATTTCGCCCCTTACAGTTCCCGGTACCGATGGTCAGCGCCATCTGGTGGAACTGGGGCTACAGACACCCTTGAAGGATTAAACCTTGAGTCAAATATTTGCGATTACCAATCAAAAAGGTGGAGTGGGCAAAACCACCACGGCAATCAACTTGCCTGCTTCCTTGGTTGCGATGAAGCGAAAGGTGCTGGTGATCGATCTCGATCCCCAAGGTAATGCCACCATGGGCAGTGGTGTGGACAAAAGCGCGTTGGAATTATCCGCCTACGATGTGCTGACCGGAAAATGCCAATGCAGCACTGCCATCGTTAAAAGCGAATCGGCCGGCTATGACCTGCTACCGGCCAATGGCAACCTTACCTCGGCCGAAAGTGAGCTGCTTGGCATCAAGCTAAAAGAACATCGTCTGCAATATGCCCTCGCCGAGGTGCAAGAGAATTACGATTATATCTTTATCGACTGTCCGCCATCGTTGAACATGCTCACCGTTAACGCGCTGACGGCTGCGCATAAAACTCTTATTCCGATGCAATGTGAATATTATGCCCTAGAAGGCCTGGCCGATCTGCTCGAGACTATCAGTCAGATTCAGAAGGTCGTTAACCCCGGACTGGAGATTGGCGGGCTGGTGCGTACCATGTACGACCCGCGTAATACCTTGACCAATGATGTCTCCGACCAGCTTAAAGAATACTTTGGCGACAAGTTGTACAGCGCTGTGATACCGCGCAATGTCCGCTTAGCCGAGGCGCCAAGTTATGGTATGCCAGCGCTGCAATATGATAAGCAATCACGCGGCGCCCTGGCCTATCTGGCCTTGGCGGGTGAGTTCATTCGCCGCAATGAAGGTGAAAAGGCTGACATAACCGTACTCCATGATATTCACAAAGTGACGGGTTGATTCAGATGTCGATGAAAAAGAAAGGCTTGGGGCGGAACTTTGGCTCCCTGATTACCACGCACACTGAAGTTCAGGAACTGGCCGACAAGCCGCTCGATCGGGTCGAGGAGGGTTCCTTGCGCCACTTGCCGATTGAATGGCTGCAGCGCGGCATTTATCAGCCCCGGCGCGACATAGCCGATGAGGGGTTGGAGGAATTGGCCAATTCGATTCGCGCCCAGGGCGTAATGCAGCCCGTCGTCGTGCGGCCCTTGGGGCCGGAATCGTATGAGTTAATTGCTGGCGAACGGCGCTGGCGCGCTGCCCAGTTGGTCGGTTTGGACACCATTCCGGCGGTGATCCGCGATGTGGCCGACGAAGACGCCATTGCAATGGCCCTGATCGAAAATATCCAGCGCGAGAATCTCAATCCGATCGAAGAAGCCTTTGCCTTGCAGCGGTTGCAAAAAGAATTTGAACTGACCCAGGCCGAGGTGGCCGAGGCCATCGGTAAGTCCCGAGTAACGGTAACCAACCTGCTGCGTTTGATCAGTCTTGAGGCTGAGGTTAAGCAAATGCTCGAGCGCGGCGATCTGGAAATGGGCCATGCCCGAGCCCTTTTGGGCCTGTCCGGCCGCGCCCAAGTCGATTCCGCGCGCCAAGTTGTCGCCAAGGGCTTGACCGTGCGCCAGACTGAGCAGCTGGTCCGGACGTTGAATCAGCCGAATAAGGTTAACCTGCCACGCGATAGTATTCGCCAAGACGTCAATATTCAGCGTCTGGAAGAAAGCTTGGCCAAGCGCCTCGGTGCTGCCGTGCAGATCAAGCACGGCGCCGCTGGTAAGGGTTCACTAACAATTAAATACACTAGCTTGGATGAGTTGGACGGCATTCTGGCGCACGTAAAATGATCTCGGCGGCACCAGTTTTGAGCTTGGGGTGTTCCGTTAGGATGGTGAGTTGATTCATATCATTTTACGATACTTAGTATTAGGTGAGTCGGTTTGGTTGAAGCTATGCCATTAACCCCATATACTCACCAGCGATTTTAAGAACTCGTTATCGGGTTAGAATAAAAAATAGGAAAGATGCCTTACTTTAAAGCACGCACCGCCGCCAAACTGGCACGGCCCGCCACAGCATCTATTGCGGTCGTGCAACTGATGGCTGTGCTCCCGATTGGCCTTATACTAGCTCTGTGGGCACCGCAGCTGAGTGTTGCGGTCGTGTTGGGTGGCAGTATCAGTATCGTCGGTCAGTGTTATTATAATTTTCGGGCGTTGCGCTACTTTGGCAGCCCGCACATTGGTCAAGTGGTCGCAGCGACTAAGACGGCCATGGTAGGTAAATGGGCTATTATCATCGGTTTTAGTCTGGCCTGCGTAATACGCTGGCCGGATTTAAACGCAGGGATTCTGTACCTGAGTCTATTTATTAGTCATACCCTGGGTGCGCTCTTGCTACCCCTGTTAGTGGCAAACAAGTTACCATTTTTAGTTAAAAAAACGTCCTACTAGGGCATTGAATACGAATTAAGGGGCTTAGGCTTTATGGCGACTAACGAAGGCGGCTACGCAAGTTCCGCTGAATATATTGAACACCACCTGACGAACTTGACCTACGGTCATATTCCGGATGGTGCCACGCTGTGTGATGGTAGCATTGCCGATCAAGCCTATTGGGGCTTCGCGCACTGTACCCAAGAATCTGCCGCAATGGGCTTTAACGCCATTAATGTGGACAGTATGGCGTGGTCTATCGGTTTGGGTCTGTTGTTTCTCTTTACTTTCTGGCGCGTGGGCAAGAATGCCACCGCAGAGGTCCCGACCGGCATGCAGAACGCGGTAGAATCCGTGATCGAATTTGTCGAAACCACGGTTAACGACATTTTTCATGTGCGTAATCCGCTGATTGCACCCCTGGCCTTGACCGTGTTCTGCTGGGTCTTGCTGTCCAATCTGATGGATATCCTACCGGTCGACCTGATTCCGACGATACTCAACAAGGTCTTCGGTATTGGCTTCCAGAAAATTGTGCCATCGACCGATCCGAACATTACCCTCGGTACTGCGGTGTTTGTCTTTATTATGATGTTGTTCTACTCAATCAAGATAAAGGGCTGGGGCTTCCTCAGAGAGCTAACCTTGCAGCCTTTTAATCACTGGGCCTTTATCCCCTTCAATGTGTTTATCGAAGTGGTCGGACTGCTTGCGAAACCTTTTTCACTGGGTTTGCGTCTGTTTGGTAACCTCTATGCCGCTGAAATAATTTTTATCCTAATCGCTTTGATGTTTGGCGGCGGGTTTGCCATTGCGATATTAGGTGGCGTGCTGCAATTGAGCTGGGCGTTCTTCCATATTCTAGTGATACCGCTACAAGCGTTTATCTTTATGGTTCTGACGATCGTATACCTCAGTCAGGCGCATGAAGATCACTAACGATTTCGCCTGGGTTTTCCGGGCAACCTGGGTTCTACCCTTTTAATTAACAAACTTAAATAGAAATACAATAGGAGAAGTACATGGAATTATTAGTATTAGTATACGTCGCAGCAGGCTTAATGGTTGGTCTTGGTGCTATCGGTGCAGCAATCGGCATGGGTACATTGGGTGGTAAATTACTCGAAGCTACCGGTCGTCAACCTGAGTTGGGTCCAATGTTGCAGACTAAGTTCTTCATCGTTGCAGGCCTAATCGACGCAATCCCAATCATTGGTGTTGGTATCGCGATGTATCTGATCTTCGTTGTAGGTGCTTAAGTCAGTTGAAAGACTGTTTTTCATTAACTTATAACGAGGTGATGGCGTGAATTTTAACGCAACATTTATCGGCCAAATCGTCGTCTTCGCTATATTCGTCTATCTTTGCGCGAAATTTGTATGGCCGCCAATATTGGCTGTGATGCATGAGCGTCAGACGAATATTGCTAATGGCCTAGACGCGGCGGCACGAGCAGCGAAAGATTTGGAACTTGCTCAAGACAGCGCGGTTAAAAAGCTCCGTGAAGCAAAAGACGCGGCGGCTGAGCTGATTGATCAAGCCAATCGACGCGCGGCAACTATTGTCGATGAAGCGAAAGTGGAAGCCGGTGCTGAAGCTAAACGCATTATCGCTGGTGCCGTGTCCGATGTCGAAAAAGAACGCAACGTGGCGCGTGAAGAATTGCGCACCAAGGTTGCCGCCTTAACTTTAGCCGGTGCAGAAAAAATTCTGCAGTCTGAAGTCGATGAAAAGAAACATAGCGAATTGCTGGATAAGTTGGCAGCTACGCTGTAAGAGGAGGGATTATGGCAGAATTAAGTACGCTCGCCCGCCCTTACGCGAAGGCTGCGTTTTCAGCCGCAGTCGAGGGCGGCTCTACTGCCGCCTGGTCGATTGGGTTGGAGACGCTCGCGATGATTACAGAAACCGAAGCGGTCACTGAGCTTTTGCTCAGCCCTTCGGTCAACGCATTGGATAAAGCGAAAACCATGGCGTCTATCGCTGGTGATCTATGCAATGAAGGAACGTCCAATTTACTGGTAGTTTTATCAGAAAATGAACGTTTTGCCTTGTTACCAGAAATTAGTGCGCAATTTGAACTGCTCAAAGCTGAGCATGATAAAAGCGCAGACGTCGTCGTAACCAGTGCATTCGCACTCAGCGACGCACAGCAAAATACATTAGCAGTAAAGTTGTCGGCCAAATTGGACCGAGCAGTGACTTTGACTGTTAATGTTGATTCGGCACTCATTGGTGGTGTCATAATTAGAGCTGGCGATTTAGTTATTGATGATTCCGTACGCGGTAAATTATCAAAACTCGCTGAAGCCATGAATTCCTAATGAGGGAAAATACATGCAGCATCTGAATCCTTCAGAAATTAGTGACATTATTAAAGAGCGTATCGCGAAACTGGATACCAGCTCGAAAGCACAAAATGAAGGTACCATCGTCGGCGTTTCTGACGGTATCGTACGTATTCACGGTCTAGCCGAAGTAATGTACGGCGAAATGATCGAATTTGAGGGCGGCGTCTACGGTATGGCGCTTAACCTTGAGCAAGACTCAGTTGGTGCCGTGGTGTTAGGGGATTACAAAACCCTAGCCGAAGGCCAGACCTGTAAATGTACCGGCCGAATTCTGGAAGTCCCTGTTGGACCAGAGATGTTGGGTCGAGTCGTTGATGCCTTGGGTAACCCTATCGACGGCAAAGGCGCGATTAACGCTAAGATGACCGATGCGATTGAAAAAGTAGCACCTGGTGTTATTGCTCGTCAATCAGTCGATCAGCCGGTTCAGACCGGTTATAAAGCCGTTGATGCGATGGTACCAATTGGTCGTGGTCAGCGTGAATTGATCATTGGTGACCGTCAAACGGGTAAGACCGCAATGGCGATCGATGCAATTCTGGCGCAAAAAAATGCCGGCATTAAGTGCGTCTATGTTGCCATCGGTCAGAAACGTTCAACCATTGCCAACGTCGTGCGCAAGCTCGAAGAACATGGCGCTATGGTTTATACCACTATCGTGGTGGCATCTGCCTCTGAACCCGCATCGATGCAGTTTATTGCACCGTACGCCGGCTGTTCAATGGGTGAATACTTCCGTGATCGCGGTGAAGATGCGTTGATCATCTACGACGATCTGTCCAAGCAAGCCGTTGCTTACCGCCAAATTTCTTTGCTGCTGCGTCGTCCACCAGGCCGTGAAGCCTATCCTGGCGACGTGTTCTATTTGCATTCCCGGTTGTTGGAACGCGCATCGCGCGTAAACGCCGAGTATGTTGAAGAGTTCACTAAGGGTGCTGTGAAAGGCCAGACTGGTTCCTTAACCGCTCTGCCGATCATCGAAACCCAAGGTGGTGACGTGTCAGCATTCGTACCAACCAACGTGATTTCTATCACCGATGGCCAGATCTTTTTGGAAACCGATTTGTTCAACGCAGGTATTCGTCCTGCCATGAACGCCGGTATCTCGGTGTCACGTGTAGGTGGTGCGGCACAGACAAAAATTATCAAGAAGCTGTCCGGTGGTATTCGTACCGCACTGGCTCAGTATCGTGAACTGGCGGCTTTTTCTCAGTTCGCATCTGACCTGGATGATGCAACCAAAGCTCAATTGGAGCACGGTGCGCGCGTAACGGAATTGATGAAACAGAATCAATACGCACCGCTTAGTGTTGCCGAGATGTCTGTATCCGTATACGCGGCAAACGAAGGCTATTTAAAAGCCCTCACTGTCGCTCAGGTACTGCCGTTTGAAGCTGCATTGCACAGTTATATGAACAGCGTACACGCGGATGTAATGAAGACTGTTAACGAGTCGGGCGCGTGGAACGATGAGATTTCCGGCACCTTTAAAGCCGCGTTGGTTAAGTTCAACGCGACTCAAAGCTGGTAATTGAATTGGCCGCGCAAGCGGCCACATAACTGGGGCTTATGCTATGGCAATCGGTAAAGAGATACGAACGCAGATAAATAGCATTAATAATACGCGCAAGATTACCTCGGCCATGCAACTTGTTGCGGCCAGTAAAATGCGTAAAGCTCAGGATCGTATGTTAACCAGCCAACCCTATGCACTGAAGATTCGTGCGGTGATTGGCCATTTAGCGAATGCGAATGCTGAGTTTAAACATGCTTATCTGCAGGAACGTGAAGTAAAGCGCGTCGGTTACATTGTCGTGTCCAGCGACCGGGGCCTGTGTGGTGGACTGAACGCTAACCTGTTCAGGGCTGTCATGAAAGACTCTGCCGATCTGGAACCTGCTGGTGTTAGTGCGCAGATTTGTGCGATTGGCAGCAAGGGTTCAGGCTTTTTTAAAGCTCGAGGCTACGATCTGGCAGCATCAATTATCCACGTCGGTGATAAGCCGGTGGCAGCGGATTTAATTGGTGGCGTCAAAGTCATGATTGACGATTTTGGATCCGGCAAAATTGACCAACTTTTTGTTGTTTATAATCAGTTCGTTAATACCATGGTTCAAAAGCCAATGATCGAGCAGTTGCTACCATTGGTCGCGACCGACGACGGCACCAAACGGAAATTTGCTTGGGATTATCTGTACGAACCCGATGCCGAAGTTCTGCTAAACGGTTTACTTGCGCGCTTCATCGAAGCCCAGGTATATCAAGGCGTGGTTGAAAACAGCGCATGTGAGCAAGCATCACGGATGTTGGCAATGAAAAGCGCCACGGATAACGCCGGTGATCTTATCGATAACCTGAAACTTGAGTATAACAAGGCGCGTCAAGCTGCGATTACCCAAGAAATTTCTGAAATTGTTGGCGGCGCTGCGGCGGTTCAATAACGGTTTATAAGAGGACATAACATGAGTAGCGGACGTATTACGCAAATCATTGGTGCCGTTGTTGACGTGGAATTTCCACGTGTCAACGTGCCTAAGGTTTACGACGCACTAATAATTGATGCCAACGGCATCACGCTCGAAGTTCAACAGCAGTTGGGTGACGGGGTCGTACGAACTATTGCCATGGGTGCTACTGAAGGTCTGCGTCGCGGTCTGGAAGTGAGCAACACTGGCAAAGGTATTTCAGTTCCCGTGGGTGTTGCCACTCTCGGTCGTATTATGGACGTTTTGGGTAACCCCATCGACGAACGTGGCGCGATTCTGACTGAAGATCGTTCAGAGATTCACCGGGACGCACCGTCCTATGCCGAACAATCCCAGTCTCAAGACATTCTCGAGACCGGCATTAAGGTAATCGACTTGATTTGCCCGTTTGCCAAGGGTGGTAAGGTTGGTTTGTTTGGTGGTGCCGGTGTTGGTAAAACGGTCAACATGTTGGAACTGATCAACAACATTGCAACTCAGCATTCCGGTTTATCTGTGTTTGCTGGTGTGGGTGAACGTACTCGTGAAGGTAACGATTTTTACCACGAGATGTCCGAAGCGGGTGTTATTCAGTTGGCCAACTTACCTGAGTCCAAAGTGGCGATGGTATACGGTCAGATGAATGAGCCACCGGGCAACCGACTGCGCGTTGCATTGACGGGTTTAACCATGGCGGAACGTTTCCGTGATGAAGGCCGTGATGTCTTGTTTTTCGTCGACAACATCTATCGCTACACCCTTGCGGGCACCGAAGTATCGGCGCTGCTAGGTCGTATGCCGTCTGCCGTGGGCTACCAGCCAACGCTGGCCGAAGAGATGGGTGTACTGCAAGAACGTATCACCTCGACCAAAGACGGTTCCATTACGTCGGTCCAGGCCGTATATGTTCCTGCGGATGACTTGACCGATCCGTCACCGGCGACCACCTTTGCTCACTTGGATGCAACGGTCGTTTTGAGCCGTGATATTGCATCGTTGGGTATCTACCCAGCGGTTGATCCGCTTGGTTCTACCTCGCGTCAGCTCGATCCACTGGTTATCGGTCATGAACATTATGACGTTGCTCGTGGTGTGCAAGGCGTACTGCAAGGTTATAAAGAACTGAAAGATATCATTGCGATCCTGGGTATGGACGAATTGTCGGAAGAAGACAAGTTGACCGTAAGCCGAGCCCGTAAGATTGAAAAATATCTGTCTCAGCCATTCCACGTTGCCGAAATCTTCACCGGTGCACCGGGGAAATATGTATCATTGAAAGAAACTATCCGAGGCTTTAAGGGCATTTTGGACGGTGAATTCGATCACATTGCCGAGCAGGATTTTTATATGAAAGGTTCTATTGATGAAGTTGTCGCGGCTCATACTGCACGCAGCTAATCAACACCGGAGGTAAGATCGTTATGGCTATAACAGTACATTGCGACATCGTCAGCGCCGAAGAGAAGGTTTTTTCGGGCCTGGTCGAGCTCCTGGTGTGTGTCGGTGAAGGCGGCGAGCTGGGTGTAAGACCCGGTCACGCACCTTTGTTGACCCGGTTAAAGCCGGGTCCGGTTCACTTGGTTAAACAGGACGGCAGTAAAGAGTTTGTCTATGTTGAGGGCGGATTTCTTGAAGTGCAGCCGAACCTAGTGACCGTATTGGCTGACAGTGCTGTGCGGGCGGACGATATTGATGAAGCCGCTGCGCAACAGGCCAAAGACGCCGCCGAACGAGAGATCGGCGACAAGGTCGCGAACAGGGAGCTAACCGAAGTAGGAGTGCAATTGGCCAGAGCTATGGGCAAGTTGCGCAC
>NZ_CEYAVF010000033.1:0-43028 GCF_982785585.1 Reinekea sp.
TCTTCCGACATATCCACCGACACCAACTCGGCACCCGGCATCGCATTCAAGACCTGCTCCCGGGCATAGTTCAAGAGATCCGCGGCATGGTCGCCTTCCCGGGCAAAATGGACACTGAACTCGGTGCCGGCCAAATCTGCAGTTTCAACATGGAAGTCACTGCCGGCAATACGTTGCGCAACTTTTTTAACGTCGACAGCCTGGCGCTCTGTGACTTTAAAAGTCAGCGAAAAATGATGCTTCATAATAGGTTACGTCATAATAAATATAGGCTTAAGCATAACGAATCGATATAGATTAAGCCAGTTCCGGAGCCAATCTGGGCCAGTTGCCGGCCAATTATATTGGCCCAACTGCGGAGTACCCCAGCGAGAAATCAAGCTGCTGCTTAAGTCGAGGGTGCAATTCAGCTAGTGGGTCTATTTGCGCTCCAAATCCTTCGCTTCACGCCAAAACGCATCCAGACTGTCCAGCTCAAAATCAGGCCAAGATTGGCCGCTGCCACGGACCCGATCCTCAACATGACCGAAACGTCGGCTAAACTTCTGATTGGTTCGGCGCACCGCCTGCTCTGGATCCAATCCAGTATGGCGGGCGACATTGGCCAGAACGAAGAGCAGATCACCGAGTTCGTCCTCGATGGCATCGGCATCTCCGGAGGCGATCGCTTCTTTGAGCTCTGCCAACTCTTCATCGGCCTTGCTCATTACATCGGCAATCAGCGGCCAATCGAAACCGACCCGCGCCGCCTTCGCCTGCAATTTTTTAGCCCGCAACAGACCGGGCAAGGCCAAGGGCACATCATCGAGCACGCGAGCATTAGCCGGCTTCTTCAGACCCTTCAAGCGCTCCCACTGATCGTTCACGGCACCGTCGGTTATAGCTGAGGCGCCGGCTCGACTGGCCAGAGAGCCATCGGGAAAGACGTGCGGATGACGATAAACCAGCTTGGTCACCAGCCCATGGACCACATCATCGAGCGAGAAATGGCCCTCTTCGGCGGCAATTTGGGCATAAAAAACCACCTGAAACAACAGATCACCCAACTCTTCGGCCAGATGAGGCAAATCATTGCGTTCGATGGTGTCGATCACCTCATAGACCTCTTCGAGCGTGTGGGGGACAATCGATGCATAGGTCTGTTTGATATCCCACGGACAGCCATCCACCGGGTCGCGTAACCGCGCCATCAGGGTCTGTAAATCCGCATAGTCGAAGCGTGCCGTCATCTGCCTAACTCCAATCAATGAATTTTTGGGTACACGCGCCGAACATCGGCGACATTGGCAACCTTTGACAACAGTGCCATAACCCGGCCCAAACCGTGCAAGTCTTCGACCTCCACGGTGAGTCTCATTTCCACTGTGTTGTCAGCCTTATTCGACAAGCTGTTCATGGAGATAATATTAACCCCTATATTGGCCAGCACCGTCATCATATCCTTGAGCAGACCGGTTCGATCATAGGCGACCACCAACAACTCGACCGGATAGGTGGTGCGTACCTCGCCACCCCAGGACACGTCCAGAATCCGTTCCGGTTCAATGGCTTTCAACTGCAGCAGGTTCGAGCAATCATCGCGATGTATCGATACCCCGCGGCCCACGGTAATAAAGCCTTCAACCGCATCGCCCGGTACCGGTTTGCAACAATTGGCGATGGTCGTTAAGAGATTTCCGACGCCATGAATCACTAAATCGCTTGAATGGTTCTGCTTTTTCGGCACCGCTAAATTAATGGCTTTAACCTTGGGCGGATTGACCATGTCTTCGGCGTGATGCACGACATGCATCAGGCGCACATCGCCAGCACCCAAGGCCGCAAAGAGATCGTCGTCGCTGTGGAAATTGACCAGCTGGGCCAGCTGTTTCATATCGATCTTATCGATATTGAAGCGGCGCAGTTCGCGCACCAACATGTCTTTGCCGTCGCGGATATTGATGTCCCGGTCCTGCGATTTAAACCAATGCTTTATTTTCGCGCGCGTCCGGGATGAGCGCACAAAACCCAGATCGGCGTTCAACCAATCGCGGCTCGGTGTAGCCTCATTGCCGGTCAAGATTTCTATCTGGTCGCCAATGCTCAGCGGGGTATTCAGCGGGACAATGCGGCCATTAACCTTGGCACCTCGGCATCGGTGACCAATATCGGTATGGACCTTATAGGCAAAATCAATTGGCGTAGCACTAGCTGATAGGTCGACAACATGGCCCTCTGGCGTTAACACATAGATACGATCGACGGTGACTTCGGCGCCCAGTTCCTCGACCATCTCGTCGATACCACCAAGTTCATCATGCCACTCCAACACTTGACGTAACCAGGCGACCTTCTCTTCGTAGCCGCGTGATTGAGAACGCTTAGCATCGGTGCCCTTGTAGAGCCAATGGGCACAGACGCCCAGTTCAGCGTCCTCATGCATATCGGCGGTCCGAATCTGTATTTCGACGACCTTACCTTCCGGGCCAATTACCGCGGTGTGCAATGAGCGATAGCCGTTTTGCTTAGGCGAAGCGATGTAGTCATCAAACTCACGCGGGATATGACGCCAGAGTGAGTGCACGATACCGAGCACCGAATAACAGTCGCGCACGGCGGGGACGAGAATGCGAAAGGCACGAATATCATAGACCTGGCTGAAGCTAATATTCTTGCGCTTCATTTTTCGCCAGATCGAATAGATGTGTTTGGCGCGGCCTTGAATCTGCGCCTTGTGAATATCGGCCGCTTCGATTTGCTCGGTAATCAAACTCTGAACTTTCTCGATATAGTCCTGCCGGTCGAGCCGTTTTTCATCGAGCAACTGGGCGATTTTCTTATAGTCTTGCGGCTCCAGATAACGGAAGGCCAGATCCTCAAGCTCCCACTTCAGGTGGCCAACGCCGAGCCGATGAGCCAGGGGGGCATATATATCAAAAACCTCGCGGGCGACCTTGTAACGGCGCGCCACCGGGGCGTTTTTGACGGCCCGAATGGCACAGGTGCGCTCGGCCAATTTAATCAGCGCCACGCGCACATCATCAATCATCGCAACCAGCATCTTGCGAACCGCCTCGCCCTGGGTTTCGGTTTGCCCGAGCACACTCGATTTGGTCGACTTTTGTTGCCGATGGATCGCAGCCATGCGCGCCACGCCATTAATCAGGGTGGCAACCTTAGGGCCGAACTGATCCTTAACGGTGTCCAACTCCAATTCTTCTTCACGTACCGTACGATATAAGATTCCGGCCACTATGGCGTCCTGGTCGAGGCTCAGGTCCGCCAGAATCTCAGCCATTTCCAGACCGGTTTTAAAGGCCGAGGCGTCTGTGCCCCAATCATTGGCGCGATGGTCGGCCTCTTGTTCGGCGGTGCGAGCAATACGGCAGGCGCGCAGCAGTTGCTCTTCGTCTACGATCGTGGCTTTGCTTTTTACTCGTTCCAGCCAGGCATTTAGGTCGACGGTTCCGTCGCTGAACACTGGCTGATCTTCACGTACTTTCAAGATTTGGCTCGCTTTTCTAAGTAGACCATCGTCTCAATATGACGAGTTTGGGGAAACATATCGATTAGGCCGATTTTCCGAACCCGCCACTTCGCGTCGACCAAGAGCGTTAGGTCACGCGCCAAGGTCGCCGGATCACAGGACACATAAAGGATCTTTTTCACCGAGGGTATCTTCTTCAACACCGCACAAAGAGCTTCAGCGCCCGCTCGGGGTGGATCGAGTAGCATTACCGTTGGCTCAAAGCTGCGGACCGCGGCCAGCTTGGAGAGATCTACCGTAAAGAGATCGGCCTGTTCAAACAGAACCTGCGGACGACCTTGCGCGGCACTAGTCGCCTGCGTAATGGCCGAATGGCTGGCTTCCAAACCCAAGCAAGCTGCAACCTCATCGGCTAACGCCAGACTGAGATTGCCATTGCCACAGAACAGGTCGAGCAGGCGATCGGTAGCGGTCAATTGCAGCCATTGACGCGCCTGTGCAATCATCTGCTGATTTACCGAGCGATTCACCTGGGTGAATTCACCGGGTAAGGCGGTCACGGTTGCCGCGCCGGCCTGATAACTGAGCGCTTGAGTGGACCACCAGCCCTGGCTATTCGACCAGAGGTAAAAGTCCGCACTGGCGATCGGCTTGCCGTCCAAAACCACAACCCCGATCTGGCCTTGATCGTCCACCACCAGTTCAAATTGCACGATGCCGACCATCGGGGCTGACGCCACTAAGGTCTGATAGGCCTGCTCCAGCGCCGGCGTTAACACCGGGCACTGAGCGACTGGAACCAGCCGATTACCCTTCTCGGCGTGAAAGCCAACCTGGCCCTTCTTGTCGACATGGAATCGGGCTCGATGGCGATAGCCATAGGGCTCCGACAGCAATGGCTCAGACCAGGCCTGCTCCTTAAATCCATTTCGACGTAAATGATCACTTACGGTCTGCTGCTTAACCGGCAATTGATTGGCGTGCTGCAGATGTTGCAGCTGGCAGCCGCCGCACACGCCATAGAGTTTGCAAGGTGCCGCCAAACGCACTGGGCTGGCAGTGATAATACTGGTACTGCGGCCTTGCCATAGCTTGCTGCCCGCCTGATCGATCGTCGCGACGACCTGCTCACCGGGCAAGGCATTGGCGACCATTACCACGCGCCCTTCGTGACTGGCAATGCCGCGCCCATCGTGGCTATAGCGCAGAATATCCAGGGTTAACGGCGCTGGTAACGGTTTTGAACTGGCTTTGGAAAATTGATTCGGTTTGCGCTTCAACTGTTGTATACCCCGGTTGATAAATAGCGGTCGCCACGATCGCACACTATGGCAACAATTACGGCATTATTTACCCGTTCTGACAAGAGCAAGGCACCGGCGATCGACCCCCCGGAACTGACCCCGGCGAAGATGCCTTCCTCGGCGGCTAGGCGTTTCATGGCGTGCTCAGCGCTTGACTGGTCCATATCGATAATACTATCGACGCGCTGGGCGTCAAAGATGGACGGCAGGTAGGCCTCCGGCCAACGTCGAATGCCCGGGATTTGGGCGCCATCGGTCGGTTGCAAGCCAATAATTTGCACCGCTGGATTCTGTTCTTTCAGGTAGCGTGAGCAACCCATAATGGTACCGGTGGTACCCATGGAGGCAATAAAATGCGTCACCTGCCCTTGGCTGTCCTGCCAAATTTCCGGCCCGGTGCTGAGGTAATGTGCCTGTGGATTGTCCGGATTACTGAACTGATCTAGCACGATCCCCAAGCCTTGGGCCTGCATGCGTTGGGCCAAGTCGCGGGCATGTTCCATGCCCTCTTGCGCACTCACCGAGATGATCGAGGCGCCGTAGGCACGCATGCTCGCGCGCCGCTCTTCGGACTGATTGGCCGGCATGATCAGCGTCATTTTATACCCCATGATGGCCGCAGCCATGGCCAAGGCAATACCGGTATTGCCACTGGTCGCTTCGATCAGCGTATCGCCCGGACTGATCTGGCCACGCAATTGGGCCTGACGAATCATATTCATGGCCGGCCGATCCTTAACCGACCCGGCTGGGTTGTTGCCTTCTAGCTTGGCGAGAATGGTATTGCTCGGATTGGGGTTCATTCTTTGCAACCGCACCAACGGGGTGTGCCCGATAAAGTCTTCAATGGTGGGAAATGGGCTCATCTGACTTCCAAATTCAGTAATCTCCACCCTATTGTAGCTTGTTATAACTCAAAGAAATAATAACCAAAGGGCACAACTTATCGAATTTGGGTTATTAGCCGCCCCAGCCGAAGCGCAAAGCCACCAAACCAAACAGTGGACGTTTAATTCACCGGCCATTTGCCACAATTAACGGCAAATTCTCCTCCATTTTTTGCACTTGTGGACCATAATAATACAGCTTGCTGGTCTCTCCCGATAACAACCGGCTACCTGATTCGGTGTTACAACAAGATAAGGCTGGATATGAACGCCATGGGTCTGCAGAACCGACTGCTCTACATTTCACTGATTCCTGCCCTATTTCTGGGCCTGCTGGCCCTTGGCTGGTTCACCCTGACCGACATCCAACATCAACAACAGGCTTTTATGGAACGCTCCGAGGCCGTGGCCAACCGCCTCGCCGACACCCTGTCGTTGCCGGTAGCTCAGACCGACACGCCGCTACTCGATGCCTTGATCCGCAGGGCGCTCAATGAGCAGGATGCACGTTCAATTCGGCTCTATAATGCATCGACCTCAGAGTGGCTGGTATCGGGCCCAAATCCCATGGGGCCGGCCTATCCCTTTGCCATCGGCGATACGCGGGCCACCCGCCTGTATATCAGTCACGCCAGCTATCGATTTCTGGCGCCCATCTTAGCGCCGCAGGATATAGAGCTGCGCACGGCGAACCCGCAGCCGATTGCCTGGGTGGAAAGCGAGTTCGACTATGCCAATACCCGGGTCGGCCACTACCAATCCATACTGCTTAATCTGACCCTGCTGCTGGCCACCCTCTTTATCATCGCCGGTATTGCCTTCTATCTGAATCGAGCCATTATTCGGCCGGTGCACCATATGATTCGGACCGTCATTGAGATTCGCGAGGGCAACCTGGAGTCTCGGGTGCCGACCCATTCCAAGGGCGAACTGCGCGAACTGGAGGTGGGTATCAATGCCATGGCTGAAACCATCAAAGATGCCTACAACGAGATGCAAAATAGCGTCGAACAGGCCACCTTGGATCTGCGTGAAACCTTAGAAACCATTGAGATTCAAAACATCGAGTTGGATATGGCCCGACGTGACGCGCAGCGGGCCAACCAGGTCAAGACTGAATTTCTGGCCAATATGAGCCACGAAATCCGCACGCCGCTTAATGGCATCCTCGGCTTTGCGCGTCTCTTGGGTCGCTCGAATCTGACCAAAAAACAAGCGGATCAGGTCGACACCATCATGTCGTCATCGCAGGTCCTGTTAACCATAATCAATGATGTACTGGATTTCTGTAAGATAGAGGCCGGTAAACTGACCCTGGATAATCGCAGCAGCAATCTTCGTGTCGCCATCGAGGAGGTCTTGGCGATGCTCAATCCGGCCTCAGCGGCGAAAAACCTAGAGGTGGTGTCGCTGTTCTATAACGATGTACCCGAACAACTTATCTTTGATCCATTGCGGCTGAAACAGGTGCTCACCAATCTAATCAGCAATGCGATCAAATTTACCAACGACGGCAGCGTGGTGGTGCGCACGATGATCGAACAACATCAGGGCCATAAGGTTACGGTCCGCGTGAGCGTGACAGATACCGGCATTGGCTTGACCAAGATCCAACAGAAGACCCTCTTTCAGGCCTTTTCTCAGGCGGATTCGTCAACGGCCCGAGAATTTGGCGGAACCGGCTTGGGCTTGGTTATTTCCAAGCGCTTGGTTGAGCAGATGGGCGGCGATATCGGCCTGGAAAGCCAGAAAGACAAGGGCTCAACCTTTTGGTTCAATATTCGCGCCGACATCGCGCCGGCGGTGCAGCAACCGCCAAAATTAACGGCATTGGTCGGCCTTACGGTTGCTGTGGTGGAACAACGGGAAATGTCTCGCTTAGCTTTCCGCCATCAGTTCGAAGGCTGGGGTGCCATGACCTTCGAACTCAATACGCCGGCTGAATTGATTGCTCACCTGGAACAGAATATATCACCCAGACCCAATATAGCCGTCATTGCTCTCGCGCAGCAGCCAACAGACGACGAACTCTGTCGTGCGCTCTTCAAGATCGAGCGCGACCTGGCCTGCCCAGCGTTGGTTATTGCCGATGGCAGCGACGACGATATAAGCGCCCGCTTAGTTGAGCAGGGTAGTCAATTTTACCTGACCAGCCCGGTCCGAAACAGCGATCTATATCAAACCGTTAAACAGATGATTACACCGCATATCGATAACCCAAATGCAAAGACTGAGCTGCAATTGCGCGATCTGAAGTCAACTATTAAAGTATTGGCGGTCGATGATAATGCCGCCAACCTCAAACTGATTGTCACCCTCTTAGAAGATATTGGGGTCGCGGTCGATGCCGCCGCCGGTGGCGAAGAAGCACTCAACAAGGCCCGAGTCCAAGCCTATGATCTTATCTTTATGGACATTCAGATGCCAACAATGGACGGTTTAAGCGCGACGCGCCAAATACGCAAAATTGAGCTTAAGCCGCAGCGTGTTCCGATCGTCGCTTTGACCGCACACGCCCTGGCTGACGAACGCGAAGCGATGTTATTGGCCGGCATGGACGACTATTTAGCCAAACCAATCGATGAAGACCAGTTGCACAAGACCCTATCGAAATGGACTGGTGTCACGCTTCTGGCGCCACAAGATCAGACCGAACCGTTCGAACAAGAGGATCAGCCAGCGGTCCGACTCGAACCGATGTTAGTCGCCGAGCAGCCGGTCGACCTGGTGAGTGGCCTACAAAAGGCCAATGGCAAACTCGGCTTGGCCAAAGATATGTTTGCCATGCTAGCGGATTCGTTGAGTAACGATCAGGCGCAGATCAACCTGCTCTATCGTCAGGATAATCTAACAGCGCTGCTGGAAAGGATTCATCGATTGCATGGGGCCACTCTCTATTGCGGTCTTCCCAGGTTGCAAATGACGCTTAAGCATGCCGAACAGCTGCTCAAACAGGATCACCGTTCTGGGCTTGATGATGCCTTGGTGATGTTAAATCAGGAGATCGAGAGTGTAGCGCGTTGGGTGGGTGAAAACGATGTCGATCGAGGCTTTGAGCGGGCGCTTAAGGTCTATGCCCTTCGGCTCAACGCCTCGGCTAAAACAATGCCAACGCTCTAGGCTAAAAGCCATTGTTCGGCGCATAACCCAGCGACCGTGCGTCGGCTAATAAACCGGCTAGAGGAGCACGGCAAAGGCCACGGCATAGTCTTGTTCGTCGCTGAGACTGATTTTAGCCTGCGTCGCGCCCAAGGCGGTTAGCCGCTCAAGTGCCACTCCCCTGAGCGTCACCTCCGGCTGACCGAATGTATTGGGCAGTATTTCCAAATCGACAAAGCGCACGCCCTGCCCGATTCCGGTACCCAAGGCTTTGGCGAGGGCTTCTTTGCCAGCAAAGCGATTGGCCAAAAAACTGATCGCTTGGTGCCGTTGATGAAAAATTTGCTGCTCAGCCGACGACAGGATCCGCGCGACAAAACGCTCACCCTGTCGGTCATAGACCGTCTTGATACGTGAAATCTGGACTATATCGGTGCCAATGCCTTTCATTTGGACGATTCTCGATGCGGTGCCGATGTGGCGATAGACCACTTGCGGCTAAATAGAGCTTGGGGCTGAAGGATCGCCTCGATCTGCTGCTGCTGACATTCCCGAGCGAGGGTCAGCGCACCAGCTATATCATAATCGGCGCGTGCCACACTGAGCAATTGGGCCCCGGTGTAACGCCCATCGGCACTTGGATTAAAGCCGCTATTGGCCATGAAATTATAGCGCTGCTGTTCGACAATGGCCTGAGAGTTTCGGTCGGCGCGATAGTCAAGCGCATGCCCAATCAACTGCAGGACCCGCTGTTCAAAAAACCGCAAGGCTGCCTGGACCCGAATGCGCACTTCAAGATGCGCCAGGGTGGCCAGGTAACTGCCGTATAGGGATTCATCCACCAGCGCAGTAGGGACGAGGCGGTAGACCAGTTCATTAACATAGAGCCCGATCAGCCGTGCTTCGTTATGGCGAATCAACAGCGACTGGGTGTAGCGGAAGTCGCTTGCCGAAAAGTAACCCTTGGCTTGGGTTACTTTAATCTCAAACGGGCGGAATGCCTCCGGGCGGCTGTTGCGCATATGGCAGCGGATCCGGCCGCATTTTTCGGTCATCAATTCGACCAGAAAATCCGTTTCCCGATAGGGCCAGGCGTGGATCAATAGCGCCTCGGTGCGGACAACACGTGCGAACGCCATGATTACTGGTCGTAGTAACCGAGACTTTTCAGCGCTCGTTCGTCGTCGGCCCAGCCGCCCTTTACCTTCACCCACAGGTTGAGCATCACCTTGGTTTCGAACAAGTTTTCCATATCGACACGGGCTTCTTGGCCGACTTTTTTAATTCGCTCGCCCTTGTCACCGATCACGATGCGCTTTTGTCCTGAGCGCTCAACCAAAATCAAACCGTGGATATGCAGAATCCGGTCTTCAAACTCAAACTGTTCAATTTCAACGGCCGTCGAATAGGGCAGCTCGGCACCCAACTGGCGCATGATTTTCTCACGGATGATTTCGGCGGCCATAAAGCGCTGGCTGCGATCGGTAACCTGATCTTCGGGAAAATGAAACAGACCCGCCGGTATTTTTGCACTCAAGACTTTGATCAGGGTATCGAGGTTGTGGCCCTGCAGCGCCGACACCGGTATCACATCGGCGAAGGGGTATTTTTTATTGACCTGCTCAAGATGCGGCAACAAGGACTGCTTGTTTTCCAGATGATCCACCTTGTTGATAATCAAGATAACCGGTGCCTTGATGCCATCCAGCTTATCGAGCACCCATTG
The DNA here is from genome assembly GCF_982785585.1 of Reinekea sp. Taxonomy (NCBI): domain Bacteria; kingdom Pseudomonadati; phylum Pseudomonadota; class Gammaproteobacteria; order Oceanospirillales; family Saccharospirillaceae; genus Reinekea; species Reinekea sp. The sequence continues at coordinate 10,483 of NZ_CEYAVF010000033.1, forward strand.
ATCTTCATCGGACCAGACGGTGCGGTCAACCACCATCAAGACAGCATCGACATCATTCAGGGCTGAGTCCGCCGCCTTGTTCATCACCCGATTAATGGCCTTTTCCTGGCCACGATGCATGCCCGGGGTGTCAACGAAGACGATTTGGGTCTGCTCTTCGGTCCAGATGCCGGTAATCTGATGACGAGTGGTTTGGGGCTTGCGCGAGGTAATGGAAATCTTCTGACCTAAGAGATGGTTCATCAGCGTCGATTTGCCAACATTCGGTCGTCCAACGATGGCGACAAAGCCACATTGGGTATCCAGGGTAAACTGTTCGGTCATCTTATTGGTCCTCGCCTAATGCTTTTAACGCGGCCTGAGCCGCTTCTTGTTCGGCGATGCGCCGACTATTACCCACCCCAACAAAGGGTTCCGCCATCGTTTCAACCGCGCAATGAACCGTAAACTCTTGTTGATGGGCCTCACCGGCAATGGCCGTGACCTGGTAATCAGGCAGTGGCATTCGACGTGCTTGCAGGTACTCCTGCAATTTCGTTTTGGAATCTTTAATGTTTTCGCTTAGATCTAGGCGGGACAGGCGATCCTCGTACCAGCTTAACAGCACCCGCTGCGCCTGAGCCAAATCGGCGTCCAGACTGATGGCACCGATGATCGCTTCGACGCCGTCGGCGAGAATGCTGTCGCGCCGGAAACCGCCGCTTTTAAGCTCACCGCTGCCTAACTTGAGGAAATCACCCAAATTAAACTCTCGGCCCAACTCGGCCAGCGTTTCACCCTTGACCAATTGGGCCCGCAGACGCGACATCTGACCTTCTTTGGCATTAGGGAAACGCTCGAATAGGGCTTGGGCTATGGTGCAGTTCAAGATTGCATCACCGAGAAATTCCATCCGTTCATAGTTCTTGCGGGAAAAACTTCGATGCGACAGGGCCTGCTCGAGCAGCTCTTGATCTTGAAAGGTGTATTGAATCGACTTAAAGAGGCGTGGATAGTGGGTTAACAAGGCTACAACTCATATTCTTGATGGAAAGACATAACCACATCAACATTCAAAAACAGATGTTCGCGTTTTTCATAGTTGAGCACCACAACAGGCGGACTTTGGCGTTTGTCGTAGGTGAGTTCTTTTTTTAAATCAATGCGAATACCATTGATTTGCATGTTTTTGGCCACCCGATCGAAGAATTCAGACTCGGAAAAACCGGTGGCAGTTTGGCCTGCCAACGCGTTCCGGATCGTCTTATTCAGGGTCTGATGATCATAATAAACTCCGGACATCTTGACGAGCAGCAAGCCGGTGAACAGCACCAACGCAGTTAGGAACACAACGCCCCACAGTGACATACCGCGCTGTCGGTGCAAACTCTTCATGTTTGTCTCCTGCCTACTGTCCGGTCAATTATTGGATAAAGCCCGTGCGGGCAAAGCTGGGGTAGAACCCCTGCCAATGCATCCAGATAACGAAAGCTTGGCCCAGAATGGAATCTTCGTCAACAAAACCCCAGGCATTGTTGCCATTGTTGCTAAAATCGCCGGTTTGCAGCCGTCGAGTGCCTTCCCAATAACGGGCATCCTGACTGTTGTCGCGGTTGTCGCCCATCACAAAGTACTTACCTTCAGGCACCGTAACACCATTGATCGGCAACCATTCATCGGGACGGCGTATCGCTCGAGACTGATTGTTGTAGATCTGGTGCTCACGACCGAACAGATTTTCACTGTAGAGGTTATATCGACCGGCCTCATCGGTGCGTTTTTCAATCAGGTCTTTAGGCACCACCTCGCCATTGACGCGCAGGATCTTGCGAGAATAATCGTACTGAATCAGGTCACCCGGCACACCGATCACCCGCTTGATAAAATTCTTATCCGGCTCATGGGGTGGTTTAAAGACGATCACATCGCCTTGCCGGGGCGTCCCGATTGGGATGATCACCTTATTGGAAATCGGCATGCGGATGCCATAGACAAAGCGATTGACCAGAATAAAGTCACTGATTTCAAGAGTTGGCTTCATAGACCCAGACGGAATTTGAAAGGGCTCGAGCAGAAAACTGCGCAAGACAAACACGAAGACCAGGATGGGGAAAAAGGCCCGGCTATTTTCAATCAAACCCGGTTCCAATGTGGCCGTGTCAACGGTCTCCTCAAACTCGGGAATCTGCACGCTCGCCCGCTCTAGGATGGCCAGACGGGTCTTGCGGGTAAGGCGGTAATCAAGGAGATAGACGAAGCCGGTAAAGCCGGTCGCACCAATCATCAGCAAGGCAAAATCAAAGCCTTGGGTGATGGTCTGCCAGATCAGATAACCGATCAGAGCCACCAGGGCATAGCCCAAACCGCGCTCAAGTGGCGTAGACGTGAACATCTGCTGCAGCGACATTTCGGTGACGTCAGACTCGACCGTGAGCTCAGCCAAGCGTTTTCGATAGCTGAGAAACACTAAAGCCGTCAATACAGTACCTAACAGTAAGACTAGGGCGGATAAGCCATACAAACTCATTCATTCTCCTTAAAAGTAGGTTCTAGCCCACCCTTAGCAAATTAAGACGTCACTCTAGTGGCGGGCATTCAGTGCGCAGAGTGCCCTTGGTCATATAAATTCGCTGCAATGGGCCTGTTTACACAAGGCTGCGAACCCTTTAGGTGACCCACCTTTCTCTTTGTATTGGCCACCATCGGTAGCTTCAGCCTAGCTATCAATCTTCAACACGGCTAGGAAGGCTTCCTGAGGAATGGATACCGAGCCGACCTGTTTCATGCGTTTCTTACCGTCTTTTTGCTTTTGCAGCAGTTTCTTCTTGCGCGATATATCACCGCCGTAACATTTGGCAATAACGTTTTTGCGCAGCGCCTTAACCGTGGTTCGAGCGACCACATTACTGCCGACCGCGGCTTGAATGGCCACATCGAACATCTGACGGGGAATTAGTTCCTTCATCTTGTCGCACAGGCTGCGACCGCGGCGCTGGATCGTGTCGCTGTGCATGATGATCGCCAACGCATCGACGCGCTCACCATTGACCAACACGTCCAGGCGCGTCAGACGCGAGTCTTCGAAGTGATCAAAGCTAAAGTCGAGCGAGGCAAAGCCCCGACTGACTGATTTTAATCGGTCAAAGAAATCCAGAACCACTTCGGCCATGGGCAAATAATAGCTGAGCGACACCTGGCCACCGATATATTGCATCTCACGTTGTATACCGCGCTTTTCGATGCACAGGGTGATCACGTTACCAACGTGCTCTTTAGGAACCAGTATGTTGGCCAACACGATGGGTTCACGAAATTCTTGAATATTATTAGCTGCCGGTAACTTAGACGGATTGTCTACCATCACCACGGTACCATCGGTCTTGAGAATCTCGTATACCACGGTCGGAGCGGTGGTAATTAGATCGAGATTGTATTCCCGCTCGAGGCGCTCCTGGACAATTTCCATATGCAACATGCCAAGGAAACCACAGCGAAACCCAAAGCCCAAGGCATCGGAACTTTCTGGTTCAAAAAAGAGCGAAGCATCGTTGAGCTGCAACTTATTTAAGGCATCTCGAAATGCTTCAAAGTCGTCTGAGGTGACCGGAAACAAGCCCGCATAGACCTGCGGCTTAACCTTCTTGAAACCGGGCAATTGAGCCACATCGGGGGTATTATGTGCGGTAATGGTATCCCCGACGGGGGCGCCCTTAATTTCTTTGATGGAGGCGCAGATGAAACCGACTTCGCCGGCTTTCAACTCCTTAGTATCGGTCATCTTGGGGGTAAAGATACCCAGACGATCCACTACGTGGGTGCGTCCGGAACTCTTGATTAATATTTTCTCGCCCTTCTTGAGCACGCCATTTTTGACCCGCACCAAGGAGACAATACCGAGATAATTATCGAACCAAGAATCGATAATCAAGGCTTGCAGGTCTTCTGTAAGATCGCCTACCGGCGGCGGAACCCGACGCACAATTTCTTCCAAGGCGTCTTGGATGCCAATACCGCTCTTGGCCGACAAACGCACCGCGTCGTGGGCCTCAATGCCGATAATTTCTTCAATTTCATTGGCGACTCGATCCGGCTCGGCCTGCGGCAGATCCATCTTATTCAATACCGCAACCACTTCCAAACCCTGTTCGATCGCAGTGTAGCAGTTGGCGACCGACTGGGCTTCAACGCCCTGGGCGGCATCGACCACTAAGAGGGCACCTTCACAGGCGGCCAAGGAGCGCGACACTTCGTATGAAAAATCGACATGGCCAGGCGTATCGATAAAGTTCAGCTGGTACACCTTACCGTCTTTGGCTGGGTAATTCAGGGTGACACTCTGGGCCTTGATGGTGATGCCCCGTTCGCGTTCGATATCCATGGTATCGAGCACCTGGGCCGCCATATCGCGGTCGGCTAGGCCACCGCAATGTTGGATAAAACGGTCAGCCAGGGTCGATTTACCATGGTCGATATGGGCAATGATTGAAAAATTGCGGATATGGGATAAATCGCTGCTCACGTAGGCGTTCACTTGCTAAAAATGGGGCGGCGAGTTTAAACCATTTCACCTGCGAACACTATCGTCAACGGGGCAATAAACTCGATATAAGCCACAGCGGGGGCTGGTGCGGTGGCATGGACTGCAATTGCTGAGGGGCTTAAAAAAACCAACGGCCGAACGTCAGGACCCTGCGCGGTGGCAGGGCCTTAGGTTATTTACTTGGTCGGGATGGCCAGGTAAACAATGTTCTCGCCCCGCAAAATGCGCACCGCTACCGCGCCATTTTCAGGCAAATCGGTCACAATGCGGTCAAAGTCGCCCTTATCGCGGACAAACTCATTCCTCATCATGGTAATGATATCCCCCTTGCGCAGACCGGCGCGGAGAGCCGGACCGTCGAGTATATCTAACACCACCACGCCATTTCGCTCACCGGCATCTTCGATGATAATGTTCAGTGGGTTGTCCGCTTGCGGTTGGGCTGGGGTAACGCTCCGGGCCATGGCTTGCGGATTAAACACGCCGATTTTAACGGTCAGAGATTTATTTTTGCCGGCCCGAACCACCTTGACCTCAACCTCAGCACCGGGACTGATCACGCCGACTAGAGGTGGTAAGTCGGAATAGCGCTTGATCTTAATGCCGTCAAACTCAACCAGCACATCGTCAGCTAATAAGCCCGCGTCGGCGGCGGGGCTACCCTGGATAACTCGCGCTAGCAGTGCACCTTCGGGTCGCTCCAAACCGAGGGACTTGGCCAGGTCAACATCATCATTAAAAGGAGGGTACATTTCGACCCCAAGCCAACCGCGCAGAACCGAGCCATTTTCTTTCAATTGCTCGGCAACATTCTTGACAATGTTAATCGGTATCGCGAAAGAGACACCCATGAAACCACCCGAACGGGTATAGATCTGCGAGTTGATGCCAACCACTTCACCCTTGAGATTAAACAAGGGCCCACCGGAGTTACCGGGGTTGATCGCGACATCGGTTTGGATAAAGGGCACGTAGCGGTCACTGCCGCCCAATGCACGACCCTTAGCACTTACGATGCCTTGGGTGACGCTGTATTCGAAGTTAAAGGGCGAGCCGATGGCCAAGACCCATTCGCCGACCTTCAACTCATCGCTGTTGCCAAAGGTCACGGCCGGTAGTTTGCTGGCCTCGATCTTCAGTAAGGCCACATCGCTGGCCGGATCGGCCCCGATCACCGTGGCGGCATATTCGTCCCCATTGGTGAGGCGCACGTTGACCTCGTCGGCACCCTCGATGACATGATTGTTGGTCAAAATATAGCCATCAGCAGAGATAATGAAGCCCGAGCCCAAACCCTGACTGGGTTGCGGGGTATTGAATTCAAAGCCTTCCGGGAGTTGATCGCCGAAGAAGTAGCGAAACAATTCTGGGATATCTTCCTGAGTTTGACCTTGGGAATTGGTCATACGACTGGCGACGGTGCTGATCTTCACCACCGAAGGGGACTGTTGCTCAACTAGGACTGTGAAATCGGGCAATACCACCGTGGCGGAATATGCCAGGGTACTGGCCAGAAAAGCCATGGCCGCCAGGAAGGCGACTGGTAATCGATGCTGCATAGGTTGTACTCCAATTCGACGATGTTTCGCGCTGTAGAGTACGGCCAGAAGCTTGCCGTGGGCTGCCGCTTTACATCTGATTTACACCTAGGTCATCGGGCTTGACGCGATTAGGTCCGGACTTTTACGCAACCCATGCAGCCGAACTATTTGCGGCACCAAACGGGTGTATTTATCAAAGTGAATGCGACTTAAGGCCAGATAGGATAGACCGAGGCAGGCGATCAAGCAGAGCAATTGGATCGGTTCTGACAAACCCAGCCAAACCGCCAAACTCAGACCTAAAAAAGCGTTCAGTAAGGGCACTAAATAGACTAATAGGGCGACCACACTGAGCGTATCTGGCGTCATACCTAGGTCAACTCGCGTACCGACCTCGGCACCAAGCACGGCAGGCACCTTAAAATGATTTTTCTGCTGCTGAGTCGGGGCATCACCCCACTCACTCATAAGCGCTTGGCCGCAGCCTTGCCGGGCGCTGCACGACCCGCAGGCCGAGGTCTGCAACACTTCCACCACCAACCAGTCGGCGTTGGCGGCCACGACGGTACCCTGTTCAATTATCATTGCAACTGGCCCTTAACTTTACTGCATCTTATAGCGCGGGCGAGGCAATCGACAGCACCTAGGCACTTTTTTTCGCCCTAAATCCATATGTCATAACAAAATGACCACTCAAAAGGGACGTAACAGTGACTTTTGCGGTAAATCAATACCCAAGCGCCCGCCCTATACCTTATGATTGATCTTATTTTGGAGGCTTTAGCCCATGTCTGTGCGCCTTGCGACCGATGTTTTGATTATTGGCTCTGGAGCGGCCGGTTTAACAACCGCGCTCAGCTTGCCCACCTCGATGAACATCCTGGTGATCAGCAAAGGAAAGATCGGCACCGGTTCCACTGCCTGGGCTCAGGGCGGTGTCGCTGGGGTGCTGGACGAGGTCGATTCAGTTGATCAGCATGTCCAGGACACCCTCAATGCTGGCGCAGGCCTGTGTGATCCAGCCGCCGTGCGCCATACCATCGAGCGCTCCAGCAGTGCCATCCATTGGTTGATTGAGCAAGGCGTGCCGTTCACTCGGGTCGATGGCTCCGATGTCGAATTTCATCTGACCCGGGAAGGCGGCCACAGTCAACGGCGCATTATTCACGCCGCAGACGCGACCGGTCTGGCCATTTCCGAGACGCTGATCAAACGCGTCCGACAGGCGCCCAATATCCAAATATTGGAGAACCATGTCGCCATTGATCTGATTACCACCGAGAAACTCGGCCTTGTCGACCAGGAAAATCGCTGCGTTGGGGCCTATATTCTCGACACCCTGACCGACCAGGCGGTTACCATTGGCGCCCGCTTTACTGTGCTCACCAGCGGCGGGGCCAGCAAGGTCTACCTGTACACATCCAATCCGGATGGCGCGACCGGTGACGGCATTGCCATGGCTTGGCGAGCGGGGTGCCGGATTGTTAATATGGAGTTTAATCAGTTCCATCCGACCTGTTTATTTCACCCCAAGGCCAAATCCTTTTTGATTTCCGAGGCGCTGCGCGGTGAAGGCGGGCTCCTCAAGCTGCCCAATGGCGAACGCTTTATGCAGCACTTTGATGAACGGGCCGAATTGGCCCCCCGGGATATAGTCGCCCGAGCCATTGACCATGAGATGAAACGTCTGGGCGTCGACAATCTGTATCTGGATATTTCTCACAAATCGCCGGACTTTATTAAAAGCCATTTTCCGACCATTTATCGCCGCTGTCTGGAATATGGCTTCGATATGACCAAGGAGCCCTTGCCGGTTGTCCCGGCGGCACACTATACCTGCGGCGGCATCCGCATCGATGCTCAGGGCGCAACCGATTTGGCCGGCCTGTTTGCCGCCGGCGAATGCACCTATACCGGATTACACGGCGCCAATCGCCTGGCCTCCAATTCGCTGCTCGAATGCATCGTTTATGCCCAGGCCGCTGCGGAACACATTCAAGTGTCCTCGGCCACTCAGTTTGATCCGGAAAAACTGCCCTTATGGGATGAATCGAGAGTCGGAGATTCCGATGAGAAGATTGTGATCACCCATAACTGGGACGAATTGCGCCGCTTTATGTGGGATTATGTTGGCATCGTGCGGACCGACAAACGACTGGAGCGCGCCAAGCGACGAGTGGGATTGCTTAAGCAAGAGATTAGCGAATATTATTCGAACTTCCGTGTCACGGCCGATCTATTGGAGCTACGCAATCTGGTTGTGGTCGCCGAATTAATTATCGAATCGGCGCTGTCACGCAAAGAAAGTCGCGGCTTGCACTTCACCCGCAGTCATCCAGAGCTCAGCGATCAGGCCCAGATCACCGTCCTGTCACCTAAAAAAGCCTGAGCCATGCGCCATCTGGCAAATGTTGACGGTCCTGGGCGGCGCGCAATGTCGGTTGCATTACCCGGAAGCCCATATTCAAGGCGCGCCAGCTGGCCGCGCTGACGCTGTCCTGCCAGATGGTGAGGGTCAGTCGCTGACCGTCGTCTTGGCTTAGTTCAAGCTGCATAAAAGCGTGAGATAAGCGCCCTTCACCGTGCCATTGAAAGCGCTCTATGGCCGTGTCGGTCGATAACTGGACGCCATCGAGTGCCAAACGAATCCGCTTCGCTCGATATTCCGCAGACCAAAAAAAATGCCCTAAGAAGGGCAACGTGAACCACAGTAGATGGGTCGTTAGCGGCCAAGACAACAGAGTCGAGAGCACCATGCCTTGGAAAGTTGCCAGCCAAAGGTATCCGGCGCGTCGGTTGGGCGCACTGATACCAGCCTCAATGACTACGGGCATTATCCAAAACCAATTCAACAATGCGCTGAATTTCACTATCGGCCGATTTAGATTTTTCCAGAAACCAATTAAACAGGTCCTGATCTTCGCAATCGATCATGCGACGATAGACCATTTTATCCGTTTCATTAAGAGCGCTGTAATGATTTTCAGTAAAGGGTAATAACAATACGTCCAACTCCAGCATCCCGCGTCGGCTGTGCCAAACCAGTCGGCGTAGCTGTTCTGCTTGTTTTTCTATAGTGTCCACTGTCAATTATCCAATTAGGGCCTATTATAGGCCTAAGTTTAACACCAACAGGTAACCAAACCGAGCCTTATGAAGCAAATAACCGCCTATCCGCTGGAGCATCTCGCCGTACTCACCATCAGCGGTAAAGACACCGTGAAATTCCTTCAGGGCCAATGCACTCAAGACATCAACCTGCTGATTCCTGAGCAGGCCAGCCCCGGCGCCTTCTGTAACGCCAAGGGTCGCGCCATCACCAATGTCTGGTTGATTCGCAGCAAGGCTGCCGAGCCGATTATTCACCTCTGCTGTCATCGCAGCAGCGCCGTCCGCTTGGCAAAACATTTGAGCCAATACATCGCTTTTTTTCGCGGCACGCAGTTGACCGATAATTCTGACCGGTTTGAGGGCTTTGGACTGCTCGGTGAGTCTGGCGAGAACTGGCTCACAACTCTACCCGAGGAGGCCACGGGCCGCTTTCAGTGCCAAGCGCCAGACGGTCGTTGGTTGGTTTGGCTGGATAGCGATGCGCAGTTTTATCAGTCGGTCATGGACCATCTGTTGCCATTAATGGCCAGCGACAGCGGTGTTTGGCAGGCCGCTGATATCACCAGTCAAACGCTCTGGCTGACCGACGACCAGGCCGAAAAGTGGATTCCGCAGAATTTCAGCCTGGACAAACAGGGCGGTATTTCGTTCAAAAAAGGCTGTTATACGGGACAAGAAGTCATTGCCCGGCTACATTTTAAAGGGGCCAGCAAAAAAAGCCTCTGTGCCTTGCGCTGGTCCGGCCAAGTGCCATCGGCCGATGGCAAGATATACCAAGGCACTGTAGCCATCGGGGATATAGTACAGGCGGGCGCTACTGAAACGTCACAGTTAGCCTTAGCGATTCTCAAAATCGGACCCGATCACCCCACTCTTTATGCTGATAACAATCAGCAGGTTGTAGCAGAGCGACTAGACTGAGATTTAACAATCTTATGGAACCTAATCGGCAGCATGAGTTACTTAGTTGAAACGATAGCGAATGACATCTTGGCCGCCTTACAAAACGACCGGCTGACCCTGCCTAGCCTGCCGGAAGTGGCGTTAAAGGTTCGAGATGTCGCTGAATGCGACAATTCCACCATCCTAAACCTGACCGAAATCATCGCTCAAGATGCCGCCTTATCGGCGCGCATTATTCGCGTAGTCAATAGTCCGCTATTGCGGGCGCCACAGGAGGTCAATGATCTCACCGTCGCGGTCAGTCGACTGGGCATGCATTACACCTCAAATCTAGCGATCGGCCTGGCCATGGAGCAGATGTTTCAAGCCACCAGCGAGATGATTGAAAAGCGCCTGCGGGCCTTGTGGCAACTGACCGGACAAGTGTCCAACTGGGCGACCGTATTGGCCACGCACTGCCATCTAGTGCCGCCCGATGAGGCCCTGCTAGCGGGCCTTGTCCATCGTTTGGGTGCGCTCCCCATCCTAGCCTATGCTGAAGCACGCGATGATTTAATTCAGGACAATATCACCTTGGGCAAGGTCATCGATCGGCTGCACGGGCCCTTGGGCTCCGCCATCTTAGAAAAATGGTCGTTTCCGCAGAAGCTCGCCGACGTTCCCCGACTGTACCGCAAAATTAGTCGGGCCTCATCGGTGCCAGACCCCGCTGGGTTGATCACCCTGGCCAATCTAATCCACAATCGGGACCGACACATTGGCTGGGGGCTCCAGAATTGGGAAGAATTATCACTGTTCAAAACCTTTAACCTGCCTACTGATAAAAAAGACCCACTCTATGCCCAGCTGGCAATCCGCGTGGCACAGAGCAGCTCAGCCTTTTTCTAGGGCTAGCCATTCATTTGAACAGTGCGGCTGAGGTTGATTTTCCTCAGGTATCAGCCCTTCTAGGGTCAACATAATCTGCATCGCCTCTTGTTGGCTCGTGCCACAAAAAGCCACTTCTGGCCTAAAGTCCGCACAAACTTGGGGTCTGCGCGGGTCGCCAAATAGCTGGCATCCCAGGTGTCGATCCAGATGCACACAGGCTACACCCGCAGGCTTACCCTGTGGCATGCCATAAAATGGTTGCTTAATCGCCGGCGCAATACAGCAGGCGCCACACTTTTCTCGACATTCCATAACCATTCCTAACCTCAGTGTGTAATGTTAGCGCCTTACGCCCTATCCGCACTCGAGCAGTCGAGGTGATTTTATCCTCTGACGTAGCTGCGTTGTCGATCGGCGCTACTATAGCCAGTATCCGGTTGGGCTGCTAGGCCAGCATAGCTCGACGCTTAACCGTCAACCTCGGGGTGCATGGGTCGGCCAAATAGCAGATGGCTTTTAAAAATTTCGCTCGGTAAACTGCTGCGACTCTTCGCATACTGGTAGCACAATGATTTACAGCGAAACATTAGGCTCGGGCCCGGATCTAATCTTCCTTCATGGCCTATTCGGTGCCGGTGACAACTGGCGCAGTATTGGCCGGCAACTGAGTGACCGGTATCGGGTACATCTGCTCGACCTGCCCAATCACGGGCGCTCGCCCTGGCTGGATGATCCGACCTTGGTCAATCTCGCCGCGGCGGTAAATGACTGGATCGACCATCAAGGTATCGAACGCTACCGACTGCTTGGTCATTCACTGGGCGGTAAGGTCGCCATGCAATTGGCTCTCAACGAGCATGTTGGCGAGTTGACGCGACTGATCGTAGTCGATATAGCGCCCAAGCCTTACCCACCGCACCATCAAGACATCTTTTTGGCGCTCAAGCGCGCCGACCTGGCTACCCTACCCGATCGTAAAGCCGTAGAGGCCGATATCGCCGATCTGGTGACCGATGTTGGCGTGCGCCAGTTTTTGTTAAAAAGCCTTTATAAACAGGACGGCAAACTGGCCTGGCGCTTTAATCTCTCGGTCTTGGAGTCACGTTACGAGAGCATTGCGCAGGCACCAACCACGACTCAGCCCTTTGACGGCCCAACGCTCTTTATCAAAGGCATGAACAGCCACTATATAGCCGCCGAAGACCAAGAGTTGATCCGCTCGATGTTTCCCCAGTCGAGCGCCAAACTGATCGAGGGCGCCGGACATTGGCCCCATGCCGAAAAACCGCTGGTCTTCGGTAAATTATTGACTGACTTTTTAGCCAAGGAAAATATCTGATGGCCGGATCCAGCCTGTTTATGCTGCTTGATGTTATTGGCCTGATGACCAAGGTTGCTGCGCCTAAGTCCAGCGAAGTGACCAGTCGGCGCGCTTGAGACCGGCACAACAATCCCCATTCACACCTAGGATTTAGGCTCGACGAGATCAATCGAACCGGCCTCAAAGCTCTGATGACGAGCGGCCGGTTTCAGTAGCGCACGAAAACCATTGCCTTGTGCCGATTGCACCTCAATGGTCCAAAACAACTTCTGTGATAAGAGATTGTAGACTATATGCATACCCAAGCCGCTGCCGCCCTTGCCACGCGTAGTGGTGAAAAAGGGATCGAATATCTGCTTTACAGTCGCTGCATTGGCGCCCTTACCGTTATCCTGAGTACTCAATTCAAATCCCGATCGGGTCTTCTTCAAACGCATCTCGATGGTACCGGCCAGCTCACCGTCATCGAAGCCATGGACTAAGGCATTCATAAACAGATTGGTCACCACCTGAGCAACCGCCCCAGGGTAGGTGTCGACCACAATGCCCGACTCAAAGTCGGTTATGAGCTCAACCTGGGTGCCCTTCAACTGATGGCGCAAGCTAACCAAGACGCTGGTCAGGTAGTCACCCAAATCAAAGATTCGTTTTGCCTCGCCAGTTTGGTCAACCGACACCAACTTAAAGTTCGAAATAAGGTTGGCAGCCCGGCTTAAACTTTGAAAAATAATCTCGGCGTATTCGATCGCGTCGGTAAGGTAGGCGTCAAAGTTCGATCGGGTCATACTGTTGTTTGAAATTTGTGTCTGCAATGCATGGGTCGCCGTTAATAACGATGAGGCGGCTAACTTGCCGGTACCGATCGGCGTATTGATTTCGTGCGCTACGCCACTGACCAGACTGCCCAACGATGCCATGCGGGCGTTCATTTCATTGAGTTGACGATAATGCTCGCTAGTACGCACCAGCGCATCGGCGTGCAAAACCTCGGACAGCTGGACGCCGATAACCTCAATAAATTCGGCTGCATCCGGAGCACAGCTGGCCACCATATAGCCAAAGTGCTCGTCATCGAATTCCAGCGTACAGATTAAAGAGTAGTTGCCCGAACTAACGGGTTCTAAAAAGGACAGCGGGATCATCGGCTGAGCATAGGGTGTGTTGGTGCCCTGCCCAGCCAAATTTATTTCGCTGAAAAACCGACTGCCATCTTCCGGATGGGTCAGCAAAAAAAGCGAAAGCTGATCAACTTCCAATTCCGCCAAGGGTGCCTTGGCGCTGACCATCACCTCTGCCAGTGGCACCTGCGCCTTTAACAGCCGCAACAGGTCGAGTTTGCGTGATTTATTATCCCGTTGATATATTAGCGCCCACTGCTCCGACAGGTTTTGATCGTGATTACTGACCGTAGGGGGCGAATTGTCGGTGGTTTCCCGAAAGACCGGCGCGCCTTTGACCACCCGGTCTACCAGCCGCTGACTAGGTTTGACCAGCAGTGCCAAGGCCTGCTCCCCAGCGAGCTTGCCCAAGGCTTTGGCTGGAAAGTGCACGGTGGTCAATCCCGGGAGCATGGCGGCGGCATATTCGAAATCATCGTAACCGGTCACCCAGCACTGTCCTGGGCATTCGATCCCGTGCGCCTTAAGACTGTCGAGCACACCCTTGGCGCTCAGATCGTTGCCGCACACTATGACATCGGCCCACGACCCGGCGGCGAGATAGGCGTCAATCAGGGTGCGCGCGGCAAAGGTGGTGAAATTACCGACCAGCACCTCAATGTCAGTGCTCGAACGACCGGACTCTTCGAAGGCGCGATACAAGGCGTGCTGACGAATCTGACTGTCGACATTGCCCACCGGCCCACTCAGATACAAAAACCGGGCGGTAGAGCGGCGTGCCACAATATCGACCATTAGCTCATACATGCCGTCGAAATTATCGACCAAGACATTGGCCACGTCGGGTACCGCGCTGCCGATATTTACGATTGGGATACCCTGATAGAGGGCGAGTATTTTTTCATAGCTGCCATTGCCCGACACATAACCTAAACCGCCGCCATAACCGATCAACACCGACGGCTGCAGCGCTCGAAACTGATGATGGATCCAAAGACAGCGATCCAGTTGCGCCGCCGATTCCGGCAAATATTGCAGCGGCGCAAAGATGACCCTTATCGCTTGATCGGAAAATGCTTCGGCAATGCCGCTGCAGATGCGCTGCTCAATTGTATGAATAAAGGTTGGAACCAATACCAAGGCTATTTTATCGGTCAAGGAAAACACCTCATGGGTCGGGCTAAACTCTTGTCTTGATTGCTGACCGGCGCGGACCTAACACGCCGTTTAAAAAAACGGTGCTGATGAATTTCGCAGACAGCACCGATACTAATCTGAATACCCTAGACCATGATCGGCACAATGCGAGCATCGCCTGGCTTCTACCCTATAAAAATCGTCCTACGTTGCAGCAGACTTTGCCGCTTCTGAGGTGTGAGACTTTACTTGGGCGTTGGGGCCGACCAGACCTCGGTTGTTAATAACCCGGTAGCTTCCGCAACGGCTGGCGATGACCTGTTGTGCCCAAAGTACGGGCTGCGGGCTGAGATCATTAGCGTTCCGGGTTCGCTCCATCGGGCACCACTAAGGCCCAATACCACCCTATAACGCCCATTAATAGTGCATAAAACCGACCAGCTTAAACAAAACACAACGTCTGGGCGCCAGATACCCCCAGAGGAGCGACCTGAACAGAACTGGCACGACCTTCGCTAAGTAATTTACTGCGCAACGTGGCCTTAGGTTTGGAGGCATGTTGCGCTTAGGTACGTTATTTTTGAATTGAGCATTGGCGCTCTTGGGTTTTCCCGAGGGCGTTTTTTTATGGGTGTTATTTATGTTTTCAGACCTGGCTAACAATCCTCCGGACGATACCTTGCTGATCATTGGTTTCGGCATGGCCACGGCGCGCCTGCTAAATCGCTTGGCCGATTTGGGCTACCCGGGTCCGATTTGCGTGGTCAGTCGCGAAAAAAATGTCGGCTACAATCGCATTCAACTAACGCCTTGGTTGGCAAACCCGGAGGCCGATATTGACCTCAATCTGGTCAATGCAACAGTGCTGGCGCGGTTAAACATTCGCATCCTAGCCCAAACCGATGTGGTCTCCTTCAGCGCCGATTTACATCGGGTTCGGTTGAGTGATGGCAGCGAAATGCCATTCGCTCGCGCCGTAATAGCCACCGGATCTCAGCCTGTTCTACCGGAGTGCGACTTTAGGTCGCAACCGGCCATCCGCGCATTTCGTACCCTGGAGGATGGCTATTTCCTCAGGGCGCTGCCTGAGCAATCCCATGTTGCGGTATTGGGCGGTGGCTTGCTCGGCCTAGAAGCAGCTTGGGGGCTTCGTCAACTCGGTCACCGGGTAACCCTGATCCACCGCAATAACCATTTATTGAACCGTCAGCTCAGTGCGCCCTTGGCCGCGCTCTTGGCCAACAGCTTTGTTAAGGCCGGCATCACGTTGCGTCTGAAGCGCCAAATTCGCGCCATCGACAGCGACCCACGCTTGGCCAGCATCACCCTTGATAACGCTGAAGCCCTACCAGTCCATTGCCTGATCGCCGCGGCGGGCATCCGTCCCAATATCGACTTGGCTCAGCGCGCCGGGTTGGCCACAGGGCAAGGCATCCAGGTTAATGAGGCTCTGCAAACCTCTGCTGGCCATATTTTCGCGCTCGGTGAGTGCACCGAATTTGCCGCTCAAACCTTCGGACTGGTGGCCCCAGTCTATGCCCAGGCCGAAGTATTGGCGCAGCGCCTGATGGGCGGGGCATCCGAGTTCGCGTTAACCCAGACCGATACCCGATTAAAGATTTCCGGCTTAGATGTTTTCTCAACCGGGCAGATCAATCACCCCAAAGCACAGGTACTCAGCCTGGTCGATCAGTACCAACAACGCGGCCGTACGCTGCATTTTCTCAACCATCGACTCATTGGTGCAGAGCTGTTGGGTGACCTCAGCCTGGCCAATTATTGTCAGGATTTAATTCAAACCAAACACCCCATCAGCGACCCCCGAGATGTGATCTTGGGTCGCTTGCAGAACGCTGCCTGAGGATAAAACAATGCACAGTACACAAAAGAAGAACCTGGTCATCATTGGCAATGGCATGGTCGGTCATCATTTTATCGCGCAGTGGCAGAAGCAGGCGGCCGCCGCCGGTTGGCAACTGCATATCATTGGCGCCGAACAGCAATCGGCCTATGACCGAGTGCATCTGTCAGAATACTTCCAAGGTAAGGGTCACGCCGATCTGGCCTACTGCCAGGAAGACGATTACCGTGCCCTGGGCTACAAGACCTATTTGGGTGTAACCTGCACCGAGATCGATCGGGCCCAGCGGAGAGTGCAACTCGATAACGGGATGAGCCTAGACTACGATAAGTTGGTCTTGGCCACCGGCTCCTATCCCTTTGTGCCACCGATACCCGGCTACCAAAATGCGCGCAGCTTTGTCTACCGTACCCTGGACGATCTCGATGCGATTGCGCAGGCCGCGCAGGGTCGCTCCACTGGCGTGGTGATCGGTGGCGGTCTGCTCGGCCTGGAGGCGGCCAACGCCTTGAAATCCTTGGGCCTGAAAACCCATGTCATCGAGTTTGCCCCGCGTCTGATGCCGGTCCAGTTAGATGACCCGGCCGGTGCCCTGCTAAAAACAAAGATTGAACAAATCGGCGTGTCGGTTCATACCCAGACCGGTACCCAGGCGATCGACGTCACCGACGACGATCGCCTGCGGCTCACCTTTGCCAGCGGTGAGCCGTTACTGACCGATGTGCTGGTATTTTCTGCCGGTATCCGCCCGCAGGATGCAGTCGGCGGTGCCTGTGGTTTGCAGGTTGGTGAGCGCGGCGGCATCGTGATCAACGATCACTGCCAAACATCCGATGCCGACATCTACGCCATTGGTGAGGTCGCGCTCTGGCAAGAGCGCATCTACGGACTTGTGGCACCCGGTTATCGCATGGCCGAAACCGCTGCACAGTCGATCGCCGAGGTTGAGGTAAGCGCCTTTCTCGGCGCCGACATGAGCACCAAACTTAAGTTACTCGGGGTCGATGTTGGCTCCATTGGGGATGCCCACGGCCAGTTGCCGGGTGCCCTGTCCTTCCGTTACAGCAACGAGGCCAAGGGCGTTTATAAAAAGATCGTGACCACGGCCGATGGCAAGAAATTACTCGGTGCCATGTTAGTCGGTGATAACAGCGCGTACGACACCCTACTGCAATACCATCTCAATGATATTGACCTGCCCGCCGAACCCGATAGCCTAATCTTGCCCAACCTGGCCAGCAACGCGGCACCGGCGTTAGGGGTAGATGCCCTGCCAGACGGCGCGACCATCTGCTCGTGCCTCAATGTCAGTAAGGGCGATATCATCGCGGCCCTCGATGGCGGTTGTGCGTCGACGGCCGAGGTCAAGGGTGCGACCCAAGCCAGCACCGGGTGCGGCGGGTGCGCTGCCATGCTTAAGGAGGTTGTCGATAAGACCTTGGCCGCGCGCGGCGTGGCGATTGACACCTCAATCTGTGAACATTTTTCGCACACTCGCCAGGAGCTCTATCACCTGGTGCAGATCCACGACCATCGCTCGTTCGATGCTCTGATCGCACAACATGGCACCGGCCTCGGCTGTGAAATCTGCAAACCCACGGTGTCGTCGATTCTGGCCAGTCTCTACAACGAGCCGGTGCTCGATCCGGCCCATGTCAAGTTACAGGATACCAACGATACCTTTCTCGCCAATATGCAAAAGGACGGCACCTACTCGATTGTGCCGCGTATCGCCGGTGGCGAAATCACCCCCGCAGGCCTGATCAAGATCGGCCAGTTGGCGCAGGAATTCAACCTCTATACCAAGATCACCGGCGGCCAACGGATCGATATGTTCGGGGCCCAGTTGCATGAACTGCCGCTGATCTGGCGTCAGTTGGTCGACGCCGGCTTTGAAACCGGACAAGCCTATGGCAAGTCGGTCCGCACGGTAAAAAGTTGTGTCGGTAGCACCTGGTGTCGATTTGGTGTTCAGGATGCCGTCAATATGGCGATCCTGATCGAGAATCGTTACAAGGGTTTGCGCGCACCCCATAAGCTGAAGTTCGCGGTCTCTGGCTGCACCCGCGAATGTGCCGAAGCACAGAGTAAGGATGTTGGCATTATTGCCACCGAAAACGGCTGGAATCTCTATGTCGGCGGCAATGGTGGGATGAAGCCACGCCATGCCGATCTGTTCGCGACCGATCTCAATGACGTCGAACTGATACAAACCATCGACCGCTTTTTGATGTTCTATATTCGCACCGCCGATCGGTTACAACGCACCGCCCGCTGGTTGGAAAACCTCGACGGCGGACTGGACTATCTCACCGAGGTTATCCTCAACGACTCACTGGGTTTGGGCGATGATTTGCAAGCGCAGATGCATCGCATTGTGGCCACCTTTGAATGTGAATGGACTTCGACCCTCAACGATCCGGAAAAACTCAAACGCTTTCGAACTTTTGTAAACAGCGATGCGCGAGACAGCAATATCGTCTTTGTCGAGGAACGCGCTCAAAAACGGCCCGCAACCGACGCTGAAAAAATATCACTGATCGCCACGAGCTGAACGAACCATCTGCCACCTGAGGAGAAATACCATGACCACGATAGACAATAAAGAATGGCTACTGGCCTGCACGAAGGCCGACTTGGTGGCCCAGTCCGGCGTTGCCATATTGGTTAAAAATCAGCAAGTTGCGTTATTTTATTTGCCGGAAAACGACACCATCTATGCCTTGAGTAACTACTGTCCGTTCAGCCGGGCCAATGTTATCGCACGCGGTATTATCGGCGATCTCAAGGGCCAGCTGGTCGTGGCCAGTCCGATCTATAAACAACATTTTTGCTTGCTCAGCGGGGCCTGTCTTGAAGACAGTCAGGTTGCCTTGAACGTCTATGACGTAAAGGTTCAAGACGACCTTATTCAGATTGCCCTCTAACCGAAAAGAGATCTTATGAACCAGACTGGCCTAAAAACAACCTGCGCCTATTGTGGCGTCGGCTGCGGTGTCACGGTGCCGACCGAAAACGACCGTCGGGTCAACGTCAGTGGCGATGCACAGCACCCGGCCAATAGGGGGCGGTTGTGCGTTAAGGGTACCCATCTGGGGGATGTCTTACCGCTTAAGGATCGCTTGCTGATACCCAGCGTGCACGGCGAACCGGTCAGTTGGGATCTGGCCAGCCAGACCATCGCCGATAAGATCCGCCAGGCCCAGGCCCAGTATGGTGCCAACTCGGTGGCCTTTTATCTCTCCGGCCAACTGCTCACCGAAGACTATTACGCCGCCAATAAGCTGGCCAAGGGTTTTTTAGGCACCGCCAATGTCGACACCAACTCGCGTCTCTGCATGGCGTCGGCGGTGGCCGCACACGTGCGCGCCTTCGGTGAGGATGCCCCGCCCAGTTGCTATGAGGATGTGGAAATCGCCGACCTGGTGGTGGTGACCGGATCCAACTTGGCGTGGGCCCATCCGGTTTTGTTTCAACGTTTGCAAGCCGCCCGCGCCGAGCAGCCGAGTAAAAAAATGGTGGTTATCGATCCCCGCAAGACCGCCACCGCCCTGGAAGCGGACCTGCACTTGGCGATCAAACCCGGCGCCGATGGCCAGTTGTTTAATGCCTTGTTGGTCTATCTGGATAAGCATCAGGCCTGCGCTAGGGAGTACATCGCCGAGCACGTCAGCGGTTATGCACAAACCCTGGCCGCGGCGACATTGGATGTGGGTACCGATAGCCGCATCCAGGCGGAATTGTGCGGCCTACCCGAAGCGGATCTGTTGGCATTCTTTGCCCTGTTCGCCCAAACCCCTAAAACCACTACCCTATGGTCGATGGGCATCAATCAGTCGGAGTCTGGGGTCGATAAAAGCAACGCCATTATTAATGTTCATCTGGCCACCGGCCGCATCGGTCAACCCGGTGCCAGCGCCTTCTCGATCACCGGTCAGCCCAACGCCATGGGCGGTCGGGAGGTTGGGGGCCTGGCCAACCAGTTGGCCATCCACCGCGGTTTCGATGCCGACAGCATTGCCCAGGTCGGCGCCTTTTGGCAGGCCAGCCATATGGCCCAAAAGCCCGGCCTCAAAGCCGTGGATCTGTTCGATGCCTGCCTGGCCGGTGACATCAAGGTGTTATGGATTATGGCCACCAACCCGGTGGCCAGCCTGCCCGACGCCAATAAGATTCGCGCCGCCTTGGCCCAGGTCGAGACGTTGATCGTCTCCGAAGTCGTGCAGTCGACCGATACGCTCGACTGTGCCGATATTCGCCTACCGGCCCTAGCCTGGGGTGAAAAGGACGGCACGGTGACCAACTCCGAGCGCACCATTTCCCGTCAACGGCCCTTCTTAATAGCCCCAGGCCAAGCCCGGGCCGACTGGTGGGCGCTCGCCACGGTGGCACAAAAACTGGGTTTCACGGACGCCTTTGCTTGGCACCATGCCCATGAGATCTTTCGTGAACACGCCCGACTCAGTCGCCTCAATCGCGCCACCGCGCTGAGCTTTGACCTGTCGGCCGTGGCCGACCTGAGCCTGGCCGAATACCAAGATTGGTTGCCCCAACAGTGGCCCCTTGATGGCACAACTCGAACACCCCGGCTGTTTGGCGATGGCCAATTCCCGAGCCACGACGGTCGCGCCCAGATGGTGCCGATCAGTCCGATCTCGGTCGACCAACCGGACGGCGGGGACTATATTTTAAACACCGGTCGCCTGCGCGATCAGTGGCATACCATGGCCCGCACCGGCTATGCCATGGCGTTAAACCAACACAGCCCGCAGTTTGAACTGCATATCCACCCGAACGATGCCGAGCACAATGCCATCGTCAATGGAGACCTGGTTGCGGTCCGCTCCGATCTGGGCAGCTTTTACGCCCTGGCCCGGATCGACGCCGCACAGCAGCCATCGGAGCTGTTCGCGGCCATGCATTGGAACCGCCAGTTCGCCAGCCACGGTGGCGTCGCCAATGTGATTGCCAGCCGAGTCGATCCTATTTCCGGCCAGCCGGCCAGCAAGCACGCCCGGGTACAGCTGGCCAAACAAACCAGCCAGGCCAACGGTTTTCTCTTTATCGGCGACGGTCAACCCGCACCGGATTGGCTCAACGAGCTGCTATGGTTTAAGACCCACACGCGCCAAGGTACCCTGTACCGGTTTTTTAGCCTGCAGCAATCTCTGGCCGACTTTATAGCATTGCGCAGTCAGGACGGCACACCCTGCACGATGAGCCTGACCGACAGCAGTCAACAATCGGCGCAATGGATTGGCCAGGACGCTGGCGGCTTGCAGTTTTGGCTCAGTATCCATCGCGCAGCCACGCCATGGCCCGACAGCCTATTTCTCGATCGAGCCGCCGAACAGCCAAACCCAGGGCTGAGCCTCAATGCCCTATTGACCGGACAGCAGGACGATGCCCCGATCCGTGGCAAGATCGTCTGTACCTGTTTCTCGGTAACGGACAGCCAAATCACCGACTTCTTGCAGAGCCATGCGCAAGCGAGTTTGAGCACACTGCAAACGGCCCTCTGTTGCGGTACCAATTGCGGCAGCTGCCTGACCGAGGTCAAGACGCTGGTGAAGGACAAGGCGAGCGCCCAAACGGCATCGGCAGA
The DNA here is from genome assembly GCF_982785585.1 of Reinekea sp. Taxonomy (NCBI): domain Bacteria; kingdom Pseudomonadati; phylum Pseudomonadota; class Gammaproteobacteria; order Oceanospirillales; family Saccharospirillaceae; genus Reinekea; species Reinekea sp. The sequence goes on from NZ_CEYAVF010000033.1 coordinate 32,469, forward strand.
CGCGCTCTGCTAAGCCCGCGACCGGTACTAGAAAAAAGTTTGCGACCCATGCACGCGGATAAACAATACCCTATCTAAACAATCAACCTTGATCCGCCAACCTTCTTTACAGCGGCCTGACATGGCGCGAAAATTCGCCCTGCCGGTTAGATGGCGTTTTCAACCGGTACAACAGTTTGTGATTATAAAAAAATCACATTATCTAAATATTCATTTTGGTACTGGAGTTATCATATGAACCTTTCTCTAATTAAACCCCTAACCCTAACGGCATTGGCCCTGGTTTTTTCCGGCACAGCCATCGCCTCCGACCAGTCAACCTATACCGCCTGGTCATGGCAACGCGGTAACACGGTCAACATCCCAGAAGCTCGGGTCGCTCAGCTTTGTGGCGATATAGACGGCTGTGAAGTTCGCATTGCCATGTACAACTGGGACGGCTCCGGCCGCACCGCGTCGCGCAGCTCACTATTTTACTACAACACCCGCAACCGCGCCTGGCGAGCTGAGGCCGGCGATCGGGCCGGCACCAGCAACAACAACCAAACCGAACACGTGATGAACGCCTGGTCCTGCTACTTCACCGATGGCAACTATTCACAGTGGTACAACCATGGCGATCTGGACGGGAACTTTGCGGTACTGTCTTGGAACCAATACAACGCGACTTGTCGCGTCACCCTGGTCGATTAGCCTAAGGCTTTAGCGTGCTAGCAAGCGGTTAAAAAATCGAACGCAAGGGTTAATCAACTGGATTGCGATGTAGTTGGCCAGAGCGAGGGCAGCGCAATCCGGTTTAACTTAGTCAGCAAGTAAGACAGTCAGCAAACAAGACGATTGGCAAACTAGGAGGGCCGGCAAGCAGATGAAATTAATGTTAACTTTTTTGGCGCTACTCGGTGCCGGCGCCATGCTGCTCCTGACACTAATTTGGCTTGGGCCGGGAAGCGCTGCGCCCAATCTCGAGGCACCGCTGGTTGAAAGAGCTGGCCCCCTAAAACGGATCAGTGCTTGGCAGGCGGCGTCAGACTCGGCACCGACCGCAGTGCCAGATACGCCCGTTATTGCCGACTCGCCAGGGCTCGACGTGGCCGACCGTCAAACCTGGACCATGGTGCCGGATGACAGCCACGATTGGGCACCGGACGGCGGATATAGCCCACACGAGCCAACGCCCGAGAACGCCGACATGCTCGCCTGGGGGGAGCGGGCCGAAGAGGTTAATTTGCCCACGACCCTCTGCTGGGGCGGGAGTTGCGCCGACGAACGACATCTAGATGTGCAGCCAGACCCGGTAACGGCGGAACAGATCGATCAGGGCTGGTTGAATGTTGAGGCGCTCCCGCCCCTGTTCGAGGTCACGGACGAAAGCGGTCCGTCTGTGATCACCGGTCGCTCGGGGCTGCCCGAGCCTGAGCGCGACTAAGTACCCTAGGCCTGGCTTAGACTGCCGACAAGCGCATTGAGGTTAGGCCAGCGCCCGATCCAGATCGCGCACCAACGCAATCAGCGTGGTGACCTTAGCACCCTCAGCCTTTAGTGCCTCCTCCGCATAGGGTGCCACCTGCGCACCCATCGGCATGGGCCGGCCGGCATCGATAAGCGCGCGCAAGCGGGCGAGATAAATCCATTGTAACCATTCTAAAAAGTCCATGCTGTTGATACAGAATGGGTCGGTACTCATCATCGCCTCGGCTGAGGGGGCCATACTCTGCCACCGGCCGTCGCGCATCATAAGCGCCTGTATCTCATCTAATATTACACTAATCGATTTGGACATCTTTCCCCCTGACTCTGCGCTAGCGGTACAAAACCTAATTTAAAAAATTGTCGATACCGGTAAAGATAATTTCCGCCGCCATGGCCGCGAGAATAAGACCGCTCAGCTTGGAGAGTATATTCAGCCCGGTGCGACCGAGCAGTTTTTCGATGCTACCGGAGATGAACAACATGCCAGCCACTGCGAACAAGGCCGTTACCATGCCCAGTAGACCGACCAGGCTTTCCGTCATGGATGGTAACTCGGCACCCAACACCAAAATGGTACCGATGGTCGCGGGACCGACGATGATCGGAATGGCCAAGGGCACAACGGACACATCATCGCGTTCCTCGTTCGGCAAACCCTTGGCATGTGATCGGGTGCCGTGATTCACCAAACTGACCGCGGTTAAGAACAGCAAGGCGCCCGATCCGATCCGGAAGGAGTCCAGCGTGATGCCAATAAGCTCGAATAGGGGCGTGCCGACGAAGAACAGTACCGTTCCGATACCGCCAGCGACCAGGGTCGCACGGATCGCGATATGGCGTTTGGCGGCCTGACTTTCGCCATGGGTCAAGACCAAAAACATCGACACCACAAAAAAGGGAGCAAAGAGAAACAGGAACTTAATCGCAATGGAGATATAAAGATTAAACATACAACCTCGACCGGGCCAGTAATGAGAGGGGCGGCAATATATAGGGTTAATTGGCCGCAGGACAGTGCTTGTTTGGTTATTTCATTTGTTACGTCACTCTAGCACAGCTCGGCGTGCGATCGATTCAAAAGTTGGGGCTGTTCAAGCGCTGCAACTGGGTATATTATATAAAACTAATATATAGCGGAGTACAGGCCCATGTTGGTCGAACAAGCAATGCTCTTTCGCCTCTCAGCCTTTGTGCTAATCCTCTTTTTGATGCTCAGCTGGGAAAGCTGGCGTCCGGCGCAGAGCGGCTATGGCCGCGGCCAGGCTCGCTGGCGCAATAATCTGGCGCTGGCCCCGATCAACATTGGCGCAGCCGCCCTGCTGGGTCCCTTGACGGCCGTCAACGCGGCGAGCTGGGCCCAAGCCGAGAACTGGGGCCTGCTGCCTCGACTGATCGACAATCCATACGTGCTGATAGGGCTGGCCATTGTGTTATTGGATCTGGCGATCTATGCGCAACATCGCTTGGCCCATCGCTTACCCTGGTTTTGGCGCTCACATCGGGTCCACCATGCCGATCCGGGCTTCGATGTGACCACCGCGGTCCGCTTTCACCCGCTGGAAATCCTAGTCTCAATCCTGATCAAGACCGTGGTTATTGTCCTGCTCGGGGCACCGGTGGTGGCGGTTATCCTATTCGAAATATTGCTCAATGGCATGGCCATGTTTAACCATGCCAATGTCAATCTCTCGGCTCGGGCGGAAAAGACCGTGCGCAGCCTCTGGGTGACCCCGGCCATGCACCGCATTCATCATTCCCTGCGCGCCCGGGAACATCACTCTAATTTCGGTTTTAGTCTGTCCGTCTGGGATCGCCTGTTTAAGACCTATACAGCGAGTGCGCACGCAACACCGATCCAAATCGGTCTACGCGCTTATCCGAGCCTGGCACAGACTAGTCGCCTCTGGTCGATGCTCGGTTTACCCTTCCAATCAAAGTCCAGAGCGCAGCGCTCGGGGCCGTCCTCGTAAGGACGGTGGCATTAACGCAGATTGCCTATTTGCTTGAGTTCGAGCGGTTAGGGTCGACTCCCGCATAGCGCTCGCTATAATGGCGATTTGATTATGACAGGACACCTGCGCCATGAACGTACCCAGCCTGTCCGGCTTCTTAGCCCTGAGCGACGCAAAGTATCGCTTGTTTGACCTCGGCACCCAACTGCGACCCTTGCCCGACGACAGCCTCGCGAGTCTGGACCAGGGTCTGCCCTACCCCTATCCCTATCTGGGTTACGGCTGGCTGGTGATCTTTAGTTGGCACCCCCAGGTGAGCGAACAAAATAGCCTCTGGTTTCTCAAATTGCCACTCGATGAGCAGGGCATTGTCTCCGCCGCCGCGCATGGCGAACTGGTCAACCGCCTGTATCGCTCGTTGCAAACCGATGACGCGCAAGAACGACAACGCCTGCTCACGGACCATCTGTTTCACTTTAAACCCGATACCGACAAGATGGCTGCCCTGCACGCGACGGCCACTGCCCTATTGGGTCTGCCCGCCAGTCAATATCTGCCCACGGCGGAGGAATTTTTACTCTCAAACAATGACGCCATCGACTGGCAGTCGATTGGCTTGCAGGGCATCGCTGACTTTGTCGTCCGGGCGAGCGAGGCAGACCTAGGCCAGCTGGCCGGTCGGCTAACGCCATTGGCTGAGGCACCCTTTATCGCCTTGACCGGACAATTGGAGCATCGCAACCTGAGCACATCCCTGGTGTCGGCGCTGATAGCCAAGGCCCAATTGGACCCAAATCAGATCGCCATCGAAAATGCCTGTCTCAGGGCCTGCTCTCAGTCGACCGACGCCCAGCTTTGTCAGGCGCTGATCGACCGTCGGTTGTCCGCTCCGGACGTGAGTCTGGAGTTTCTCTTGATCGTGCTGAGTCGCTACAGCACCCTGCTACAGGACACTGACCGAGCGTTGTTAATCATGGATCAACTGGCCCAGCTGGCCGATGCCGACGGTTTTCACCGCCTGGTCACCCACCTGGTGATGCAACCGGGTCTGGCGCAGTTGATGCGTACCCTACTCGGCCACCCGCGCCTGACCCCAGCCTTGGCTAATGCGATCGCCCTGCTGTTGCAGACCCAGCGGAGTCGCCATGTCCAACACTGAGGCCTGTCCCTGCGGCCTGGAGGCGAGCTATCTCAGTTGTTGCGGTCGCTTTATTGACCTGGGCGCACCCGCTCAGAGCGCCGAACTGCTGATGCGCAGCCGATACAGTGCCTTTGTCCGCGCCAATCGGGCCTATCTGTTAAAGAGTTGGCACCCCGATACTCGCCCGGACCTAGACCAGGCCGAACTGGACCGAGGTGAGTGGCTCAAATTAGAAATTTTGACCGTCAAACCCGGACTGAAAAAATCGATTGTTGAGTTTAAGGCCTACTATCTCGAGGCGGGGGTGCAACGCTGTTTGCATGAAACCTCCTTGTTCAAAAAGGTTAAGCAGCGCTGGCATTATGTTGAGGCATTGGCCGAGTAAGTGGCGTGGTTCAATGGTTCGCGCCAATCGGCCTAGTAGCCAGACACATCGAGTACCTCGGTATGGCTCACCGGTTCAGCCAAACGCCGATAGATATTCTGCGCCACGGTTTCAGGCGCCGCTAACTGGCCATTCTGGTGCAATTGGATAAAACTCTGTACCTGACTGAATTGCGCCACACTGGCTTCGCGCAAGGTGGCTTGCATCTGCGTCGCCATAACACCCGGGTCCAATATTGCGCACTCGATCGGCAGAGGCTGCAAACTCTGCTCCGCGGCCATAACCCGTAAGAAATGATTCACCCCGGCCTTACTGGCGCAGTACAGGCCCCAACCGTCGATGGCGCTGTGCGCCGCCCCAGAAGAAACAAAGGCAGCCACTTTTCGAGCCGGGTAGGCCCCAAAATGATATTGGTAACGGCCAAGGATCGAGATCGGCACGGTGAAATTGACATCCAGATGTTGCCACCACTGTTTGGGCTCACTTAAGGCTAGGGGACCAATGGGGCCGATCGTCGCGGCATTAATGATCAGCTGAACCTCATCCCAGCGCTCGCGCGCCAGGTCGGCCAGCATCCGATCGACGGTATCGATAGCCGCTTCACGGCGTGACATATCGAGCTCAAGGTGTTCGTCTCCGCTGCCGGAACGAGACAATTCCAGCACGGTAAAACCCTGCTGCTGATAAAGCGCTAACAGGGATTTACCCAGGCCGCGTGACCCGCCAATTAAAATACAAACCTTTGCCATGCCGTGTCGCTCCACTTTATTGCCTCACATTACTGAGCCCAAAAATCACCCTATTCCCCGCCCAATGCAGCCTTGGCGCCGGACAACACTATAGTACTGCAGATGAAAGTCTAGTCGAATTGGCCCCCTCTAAGGATCCCAGGCAAGGCTCCAATTGAGGGCACTGGATGCCGCATGAGGGCTCGGGAGGCTCATCAGCCGGACAGAGTCCGGATTGACCATGGGCTCATGTATCGCCCGATTGGCCGACTACTCCCAACCGGGGACGCCGCTCATATCGGGCAGGTGATGGGCAATGCCCTTGTGGCAGTCGATACAGGTCTTATCGCCGCTGGCCAAGGCTGTGCTGTGTTGGTTCGAGGCACGTTCGCTTTGGCGGGTAAAGTCCATCGCAGCGAACTCGTGACAGTTGCGGCATTCCAATGAGTCGTTGGCTTTAAAGCGCGCCCATTCATGCTCGGCCAACTCACGGCGCTTGGCCTCAAACTTCTCCCGCGTGTTAATAGTACCAAAGACCTTACCCCAGACTTCTTTAGAGGCCTGGATCTTACGCGCGATCTTGTAGGTCCATTCGTGCGGCACATGGCAATCGGAACAGGTTGCGCGGACGCCGGAACGATTCGAGAAGTGGATGGTTTCTTGTAATTCAACATAGACATTGGTGCGCATCTCATGACAGCTGATGCAGAATGCTTCGGTATTGGCCGCTTCGAGTGCGGTATTAAAACCACCCCAGAAGATAATCCCGGCGACAAAACCGCCCAGGGTTAAAAAGCCCAAGGAATAATGGCTGGCTGGCCGTGCCAAAACCCGCCAGCTGGAAATTAATAGAGACATAAAGCGGCTCCACATATACTTCTCCTTAATGGCTGGCGCCGGCTTTGAGAAACAGTTCATCCATGCTGATAAAGTCGTTTTCAATAAGCAGCTTGACCGACTGTTGTGAGGCATGGCATTGGGTACAAAAATAGCGATTGGGCGATACATCGGCGAGAAAATTACCATCTCGATTCATAAAGTGAGTCACCGATATCATCGGTGCCTGCGAGTCGGCGACGCGCAAACGGTTATGACAGGACAGGCATTTATTCACCTTTAAATCGATCTGATAACCGGCGATCTTATGCGGTATGGTCGGTGCCGCCATCGGATAATCCCGCACCCGACGCTGGTCGTTATTTATTTCGTCGGCCATGGCCGGCGGCTGCGCAGTGTCGAGTAGCTCCGCTGAGCCGCGCAGGGTGGCGACCTGATTATCAGCCTGGGCAAGACTCAATAGGACCAGCAGACTACAGAGGGCGAATCGTTTTTTCATTGGGATCTCCTATACCTTAGCCACTTTGACGGCACATTTTTTATAGTCAGTCTGTTTGGAAATCGGATCCATGGCATCCAAGGTGCACTTATTAATCAGCTGACTGGCATCGAACCAGGGCACGAAGATCAAGCCTACGGGCGGTTTATTGCGGCCACGCGTTTCCACTCGGGTGCGGATTTCGCCCCGCCGAGACGCCACGCGAATTTCATCACCGCGCCGCAGGCCGCGACTGCGAGCGTCGTCTGGGTGCATATAGCAGAGTGCATCGGGCAGGGCGTTATACAACTCCGGCACACGCTGGGTCATCGAACCGGAGTGCCAATGCTCGAGCACGCGGCCGGTCGATAACCAGAGATCGTATTCGGCATCGGGGCTTTCTGCTGGTGGCTCATAGGGCAGCGCAAAGATAATCGCCCGGCCGTCTGACTTACCATAAAACTGCACGCCTCGACCCGGCTCAACATAGGGGTCATAGCCTTCGCGAAAACGCCATTGGGTTTCCTTGCCCGCCACCACCGGCCAACGCAGGCCGCGTTCTTCGTGGTAGCGATCGAAGGGGGCCAGGTCGTGACCGTGACCGCGCCCGAACTCGGCGTATTCTTCAAACAGGCCCTTCTGCACATAAAAACCGAAGGCGTCGGCCTCATCATTGGCGTATTTTTTGTCGACCTCATCCAGGCCAAAACGGTCAACTGTGCCATTGCGAAACAGCACATCGAACATCGACCGGTCCTTGTAGTCTGGATTCGCCGCCAGCAGCTCGGCCGGCCAAACGTCTTCCATGGTGAAGCGCTTGGCGAACTCCATAAGTTGCCATAGATCGGAGCGTGCTTCGCCCGGTGCTTGGGTCAACTGGTGCCAGAATTGGGTGCGCCGTTCGGCGTTGCCATAGGCGCCCTCCTTTTCCACCCACATGGCGGTCGGCAAAATCAAGTCTGCCGCCTCACAGGTCACGGTTGGATAAGCATCGGAGACCACGATAAAGTTTTCCGGATTACGGTAACCGGGATAGGTTTCCTCCATCATGTTGGCGGCCGCCTGCATGTTATTGTTCACCTGGACCCAGTAGCAATTGATCTTACTGTCCTTAAGATGGCGGTTTTGCAGCGCGGCGTGGGCACCCACCTTGGACGGCACAGTGCCTTCCGGCAGGCGCCATATTTTTTCGGCCCGCAGGCGGTGGGCTGGGTTAGTCACGACCAGGTCTGCGGGCAGACGATGGGCGAAGGTGCCCACTTCACGCGCCGTGCCGCAGGCCGAGGGTTGCCCGGTCAGGGAAAAGGGGCTGTTGCCCGGTGCGGATATTTTGCCGGTGAGCAGGTGCAGGTTGTAGATCATATTGTTCATCCACACTCCTCGAGTGTGCTGATTAACGCCCATGGTCCAGAGAGACATCACCTTGGTCTTCGGATCGGCATAGATGTCGGCCAAGGCGCGCAAGGCCGGTTCCGAGACGCCCGATTCCTTGGCGGCATAGGCCAGGGTATAGGGCTTAACAAACGCCGCGTAGGCTTTAAAATCGATGCTTTCAGAGTCGTTCGCCGTGGCGGCGTTTTTCGCCTGCTGCTCCAATGGGTGCTCCGGCCGCAGGCCATAGCCAATATCGTCGGTGCCCTTGCGGAAGTTAACGTGCTTGGCAACAAAGTCCTTATTGACTCTATCATTCTCAATAAGGTAATTGGCCAAGGCATTAGCGATGATCAGATCGGTTTGCGATTTGAACACCATCGGGATATCGGCCAGATCAAAACTGCGATGTTGGTAAGTCGACATCACCACCACCTTGACATGAGGATGCGAGAGCCGACGATCGGTAATGCGGGTCCACAGAATTGGATGCATTTCGGCCATATTCGAGCCCCATAAGACAAAGGCATCGGCGTGTTCGAAGTCGTCATAGCAGCCCATCGGTTCATCGATGCCGAAGGTGCGCATAAAGCCGGCCACGGCCGAGGCCATACAGTGGCGCGCATTGGGATCGAGATTATTGCTGCGGAAACCGGCTTTCATCAGCTTGACCGCCGCGTAGCCCTCCCAGACGGTCCATTGACCCGAACCGAACATGCCAATGGCCTCAGGACCCTTGGTCTTGAGTGTGGCTTTCCATTTCTCGGCCATAGCATCGAACGCCTCATCCCAAGACACTGGCGTAAATTCACCGTTCTTGTCATACACGCCATTGGTTTTGCGTAACAGCGGTTGGGTCAAGCGATCGCGGCCATAGATGATTTTGGCGAGAAAATAGCCCTTGATGCAATTAAGACCCCGGTTCACCGGTGACAGTTGATCGCCATGGGTGGCGACCACCTTGCCGGCCTTGGTACCGACCGAGACCGAACAGCCGGTGCCACAAAAACGACAGGGTGCCTTATCCCATTGGATTTGATTTTCCGCACTGCTGGTGATCAGGTTGGTGGCCTGGACGGGCATCGATAAGCCCGCAACTGAGGCGGCTACGGCCGCGGCTTGCGCCTTAATGACGTCACGGCGGGTCAGCTTCATAGGGTGCTCCTAGCGATAATCTGGGCTGGGTCGGGGTCGGCTTTACCGAGTATCAGACTCGACATTTCAATTTCCTGATTGAGGTACTCAGACGCTTCGGTATGGTGTGCCACCAGGGTCGCGCTGAGCACGCCCTCGATAGTCTGCAGCGCCTCGATTTGCTGCATCACCTGACGGGCGGTCGGCGCACCGATGACCAGTACATACTTGCCCAGTTCGTCCTGTACCACGCGTTCAACACCCGCCAGGGTGTCCATGGCCAGCTCAATCGCCAGACGATGCTCTGGCCGGCCGTGCAGGATCACGCTGACTATGTGTTCTTCATCCGTACCGGTATTCAGGGCTACTGCGTTTCTCATCGGGGTTGCATCCTATCGGTTCGAGCCCGCTGCAGAGGTCTCCAGCGGATTAATGAACAAGCTGTTGACCGGGCAGACCGACACGCATTCGCCACAGGCCACACAGACGTCGGGGTTAAACACCGGTTGCGGTGTGGTCAGCGTGATCGGAAACTCGATAGCCTGGAGATCACAGGCATCCTTACAGGCCTGACAGGTCACGCCCTGATTGGCCAGACAGTCACCACTCACGCTGACCTGCCCCATCGGCCAGGCCGGTGCTCCGGGCTGCAAGGCCTGTGGCTGGCAGGCACTGATACAGTCGCCACATCCGGTGCACCCGGCGGCGGAGAAATTTAGCTCCGGAAAACCACCGTCGCCGCGCACGATGATCTGGCTCGGGCAGGCCCTAAGGCAGGCTTCGCAGCGGCTGCACAGGTCGATAAAGTCGGCCTCCGCCCGGGCGCCGGGCGGACGGCAGGGCACGAGCGATGCTGTCCGGCCGGGGTGCAGCAGGCGTTTAAACAGGCCGCGGCGCGCGGCATTGGTGGGCAAGTAAGCTGACGGCGCCACCCTCAATAGGTGCTCGGACCGAGTAACAGCTGCGACATCCAGATGGCCAACCCGTAACCGCCCACCAGAACAATGGTCATAAAGGGAAACAAAAACACCGTTATAAATAGGAAGGCTCGGCGCTCATGCTTT
>NZ_CEYAVF010000034.1:0-1316 GCF_982785585.1 Reinekea sp.
ATGGGTATCAATGCGATGCCGGCCAAGGGTGGCAACAGCAGCCTCAGTGATGACGAAGTTAAGGCCGCCATCGATCATATGGTCGCGCTAGTCCAGTAAGGCCTGGGCCCAGGTCGATCAAAAGGAGAGCGTTGCTCTCCTTTTTTGTGTCTGCTCGGATGTGAACAAGACGCTATCTTGGCCAGTTGCCTTCATATTTCCTGAATGAGTCGGTCAGTTATGCCCGCTATCCTGAATCTTGGGGCCGGTTATTATGGGCAAATAATCAGCTCTGAGACAAAACTGACATGAAAATTCTAGCTATCCAATCCGGCATTTTCGGCGATAATTCCAACTCAACTAAATTGGTCGCGCAGATCGCCACCCAGATGAAGCAGCTTCATCCGGACGCCGAACTGACGCATCGTGACCTGACTGCTCAACCTCTGCCGTATTTTGATGCCGAGATGGCCATGGCATTATCCACTCCGGCGGCGGAACAAAGCGAAGCCCAGGCCGCTTTGGCGAGCCTGTCGAGCCAGCTGGTTGATGAAGTAAAGAATGCCGACATCCTGATCATAGGCGTGCCGATGTATAACTTCGGAATTCCTGCCCAATTAAAAAGCTGGATCGACCTGATCTGTCGCGCCGGTTTGACCTTTAATTACACGGCCACCGGCCCGGTCGGTCTGTTAGCCGATCGGCCGGTTTATATAGCAGCCGCTCGCGGTGGCATGCATGAAGGTAAGCCGTCCGATTCGCAAACACCCTTTATAAAGACGGTCCTGGGCTTTCTCGGCTTGCACGATGTGCGTATTGTCTATGCCGAAGGTCTCGCCATGGGTGACGACGCTAAGACGGAATCATTGCAACGTTTTACCAAAAATCTGACCGCACTGGTCTGATTTTCATTAAAGAGAGGAACGAAATATGGGTTTACTTGTCGATGGACAATGGGTTGATCAGTGGTATGACACCAAGAGTCAAGGCGGCAAGTTTGTCCGTTCCAACGCGCAATTCCGCCACTGGGTGACACCCGATGGCGCGCCAGGACCAACCGGTGATGGCGGCTTCGCGGCGACCAGTGGCCGCTACCATCTCTATGTCTCGCTGGCCTGCCCCTGGGCGCATCGGACAATGATTTTGCGTGCGCTAAAAGGCTTGACCGAACATATTGGCATATCCGTCGTACACGCCGATATGTTGGACGAGGGCTGGATGTTCAGCGGCCCAGAGCTGGACAGCCCGGCGCAGGTGGGCGATCGGCTCTTTGGTGCCCGCTGCTACCATGAACTCTACACCCGAGCTGAGCCCAACTATTCTGGCCGAGTCACCGT
>NZ_CEYAVF010000034.1:1416-37896 GCF_982785585.1 Reinekea sp.
CGCTTCGATGCGGTCTATGTTGGGCACTTTAAGTGCAACAATAAGCGCATTGCCGACTACCCCAATCTGAGCAATTACGTGCGTGAGTTGTTTCAAGTTCCGGGTGTGGCGGAAACCGTGGATCTGACCCATATCAAACGGCACTACTACTTCAGCCACCGTTCGATTAACCCGGACGGTATCGTGCCCTTGGGTCCGGTGCAGGATTTTTCCGCAGGTCACGATCGAGCCCGTTCCTTTGGGTGAGCCGTCTACCATAAACTAAACAACAGCATTGCAAAATTGGTGACAAATCCACCTAGGGCCTGTGGTAGGATGGGCCCCGCGAAATGAACTGCTTAGAGCCTACCAATGAACCGAACGTCACTTGATAAAAGCAAAATCCGAATCCTGTTGTTAGAGGGTGTACACCAGAGTGCACTCGATTCCTTGACCCGAGCTGGTTATACCAATATTGACAACGTTAAGGGCTCCTTGCCCGAGGCGGAGTTACTCGAGCGTGTCAAGGATGTCCATTTTATCGGGATACGCTCCCGAACTCAGCTCACCGCCGAAGTGTTTGCCGCCGCAGAGCGGCTGGTGGCGGTGGGTTGTTTTTGTATCGGTACCAACCAGGTCGACCTGGCTGCGGCCTCGGAGCGCGGCATTGCGGTGTTTAATGCCCCCTTCTCGAATACGCGCTCGGTTGCCGAACTGGTGCTAGCCGAATCGATCCTACTGCTGCGCGGTATCCCCGAACGCAACGCCGCATGCCACCAGGGTGGCTGGTTGAAATCTGCCACCAACAGCTATGAAATTCGCGGTAAAACTCTGGGCATCGTTGGTTACGGCAGCATTGGCACCCAATTGGGCATTATGGCCGAAAGCATGGGCATGGAAGTTGTTTTCTACGACACCATTACCAAGCTTCCGCTCGGCAATGCCCGACAGGTCGGCTCGCTGAATGACTTGTTAGGACTGGCCGATGTGGTCACCTTGCACGTACCGGAAACGGCATCCACCAAGTGGATGATGGGCGAGGCGCAGTTTGCGGCCATGAAACAAGGCAGTGTTTTTATCAATGCCGCGCGCGGTACGGTAGTCGATATCGATGCCTTAGCTGCGGCCTTGCGCGCGAAGACCGTACTCGGTGCCGCGATCGATGTGTTCCCGCTGGAACCGCGTACCAATGATGAGGAATTTCAATCGCCCTTGCGCGCCTTCGACAATGTGATTTTGACCCCGCACATTGGCGGCTCCACCCAGGAAGCGCAATTCAATATCGGCATCGAGGTGGCGGAGAAACTCGCCAGCTACTCCGATACAGGTACCTCCTTATCGGCCGTTAACTTCCCCGAAGTCGCCTTGCCGGCGCATCCAAATGCGCATCGCATACTGCATATTCACCAAAATATTCCCGGCGTGCTGTCGGAAATTAACCAGGTGTTTTCTGAAAACCGGATCAATATCATGGGCCAATATCTGCGCACCTCCGACAATATCGGGTATGTGGTGATCGATGTTGCCCAAGACTGTTCGGAAGTAGCGCTGGAAAAGGTGCTGCAGGTTAAGGGTACCATCCGTGCTCGCGTGTTGTTCTAAGCTGCTCAGGCAACCATGGTGAAGCGCTCGGCAACCTTGACCCTGTTCTGTCTGCTGGCCCTGTCAGCTTGCAGCAATCGGGCGGTGGACACCGAGACGACCCGCTGTGCTTTTGCAGACAGTCCGCGGACCCCGGCACCGGCCTTTATCTGTGATCCGGATATCAGCGGTTTTCCGGTGACCGTCCTATTGGCATCCGAACCCAGTGCCGAATCGGTCAGCGAGCGCATTAACCGCACGCTGACCGAGCAGATCACGCTCTGGGCCGATAGTTGGTCCCAGGCTTGGTACCAATCTGAGGCCAGTCAACTGGCCGCCAATGAATTCCTCTTAGATACCCTCACCGACATGGCTCGGGTGGTTCGTTCGCGGGCCAGTCCGACCGGCACTCTGTGGCTCATGGTGGGCCTGCCAATGACCGTCGTGGACGTACGCACCCAGACATTGGCCACCGTGCCGCTGCGCTAACTTTCCTGGCCATCCGCTGGCCTGTGTGTCTCCCCTCTTGCCTTCCAGCTGCCTGCTTACCCTGAGTCGAATGCACTCCCCATTTGCCTTAGGGCACAGCCTTGCGTGGGACAGCAGTTTTTTTTTGCACTGCTAGACTTAAGCGATACAGAGAGTCCTGTTTGGAGATGTTCAATGGCTACGCCCAAAAGTTTAGTTCGGCCGCAAAAGGGTTTTTCAATTCGTATCCGTACCATTGCGTTGATTTCCACAATCATACTTTTAATGCTGGTGGCCAATAGCTTTATCGTCTTAAAGATTCGCTCCATCAATGAGCAAGTTGACGCTCAGTCAGGCCTGATTTCCACCCAGAGAACGTTGGTGTCACGGCAAGAGAGTTCTATTCTGGTGCAGCAGGAGGTTATCGACCGAGTGGCCACCATTGCCGAGACCATTAACCTGGTCAATGAAATGAACTACTGGTATTTCCAAGGTGCTCTTACCTTGATTATTCAATCGGTTGAGTCGGGCCGCCGCATCGAAACCAAACTGCAAAGCCAGTTAGCCAATCTGGAAAAAAAGGACCCAGAGAACAAGACTCGATTCGACCAAGCCCGCGAGGAAATTGAAACCTTTAAGCTCTATGCCGAACGGATGTTTAAGATGTTCGAAACCAATTCGGTATCGATGGGAAAATCGATGGGCGATGGCGCCAAGGACCAGGCCGATAAAATCCTCGCCATTTTGGAGTCTTTGCGCAACGAGTACCAACAGGAACAGAACGGCTCGATGGATCAGATCGTCGCAGACGCCATGGATTTCGCTGCCGCCAGCGATTCGGTAGCCAGTGCCGGTGCGAATATCCGTGGTCAAGTGGACTCCTCATCGATCATGGCCATCAGTATCACGGCCGGGGCATTGTTAATCGGTAGCATCCTAGGCCTGGTTTTTCTGCGCGGTTTGTTGATTCCCATACAGCGTCTGACCCAAGTTATTCAAAATATTGAATCGACCAATAATGTCACCCTACGCACGCAATATTTGCGCCGCGATGAGCTCGGTTCAATTGCCCAGGCGTTTGACGCCATGATGGATAAGTTTCAGGGCACCATCAGTCGCATGTCTGACAGCGCGGGCGAGTTAATGGCGATCGCCAACACCGCTCGGGATGCCAGCGGCAACCTCTCGGTCAGTGTGCGCGCGCAACAGAATGAAACCGACATGGTCGCAGCTGCGACCACGGAGATGTCTGCCGCGGCTGCCAATATTAAACAGAATACCGATGTCGCCTCCGAACTGGCCCAGAGTGCCCGACAGACCGCCGAACTCGGCCGCCAAACCATGGAAAATAGCGTGCGTAGCCTCGATGAACTCTCGCAAGGGGTCTCGTCCGCATCAAAGGTTATCGCCAATCTGGCCAACAACACCGATGACATCGGCAGCGTATTGGACGTCATTCGTGGGATCTCTGAACAGACCAACCTGCTGGCCTTAAATGCCGCCATTGAAGCCGCCCGAGCTGGTGAGCAGGGGCGCGGTTTTGCCGTGGTGGCCGATGAGGTGCGCAATCTAGCCCGACGCACCCATCAGTCAACCATCGAAATACAGGAGACCGTGGGCAAGCTGCAGGACGGTGCCAAATCTGCGGTTGCCGAAATTGAAAAAAGCAAGATTAGCGGCCTGGATAATATGCAAAAAATCCATGAGGCCGCCAACACTATGGCAGAGGTCGCCAAGGCCGTGGATCAAATTAATGAGTTAAACAGTCAAATTGCTCAGGCCTCATCAGAACAGTCGGAAGTGGCGGGCAGCATCGACGCCTCCATCAATCGCATTTCGGGCCAGGTTAACGACCTGTCGGCAAATGCCGTGGCACGTGAAGAGGCCGCTGAAGCCTTGCGCGATATTAGTGAACAACTCAAGGGCCTAGTGGATACCTTTTTGACTAAGTAATAACCTTGCAGGGAGTCTGTGTTTCGTTAGGACTAACGCAGAGCAGGCACAGGTTTGCGCCGATAAAAAAAATCCTCAGACTTACAACAGCACCGAACGATTAATCGGCTAAAAGAAAAGGTCCGCCATGGCAAGGTTCCTAGCAAGGTCTACACTAAAAAGGCGAGAGAGTTTATTAATGATTAACTGACCAATCCAAAGGAGGAGTGTTATGAAGTGGCTGTTTCTTTTAATCATCATAATAGCTGTTGTTATGTTGGGTGCAGCCATGGTTTTTATCGATGCCGGCATCCTGCGAGATTCTGTTATTTGTGTGCTTGGCGCCCTGCTGGGTTTTTTAATCGCCTTTCGTATGCAGGCCCGCTACACCCTGTTGCGAGATGATTAACTATCTTCAAAATGGAGTAAGAGCTTCGGCTCGCCGTTTTTCGGCCACCGCCGCCTACATTCGATAAGCCCTCAAGCGTCGACGCTAAGGGGGTTGGTTAAGTCAAAATGAAGAATATTATTTAGATTCAATCCAATAACAATATTCCACCTAGACGTTAAGTCATCCTTTTCATATCAAAAGCACACCCTAATGGGCAGAGGTTTGATTAGGTGGATTTTACTTAATACTAAGCAAAGAGGCCTTCTGCGAAAGCTCGGAAGCAGTTAATTTATCCCCCGTTATGAGGTGATTCTCGACTACAACAAAAAGTAAAGGAATAGATATTATGATGAAAAAAACACTTGTTACCGCATTGGCTATCGCCGGCGCGACTATGGGTTCTCAGGCGATGGCTTGGGATGAAGGTAGCCTATTGGTTTGGATCAATGCTGACAAAGGCTACAATGGCTTGCAAGCCGTGGGTGATAAATTTGCTGAGGAAACAGGCGTCGAGGTAAAGGTCGAAACACCTGATTCTGTCACCGAAAAATTCCAACAGGAAGCATCTATTGGAAAAGGGCCAGACATCTTTATCTGGGCGCATGACCGCTTTGGTGATTGGGCTAAATCGGGTCTGATCACGCCGGTTGTACCGAGTAGCGCTGTTAAGAAAGCACTGGATGACTCGTTCTGGGGTGCGGTCAGTTATAACGGTCAGATCTTTGGTTACCCCATCGCCGTCGAAGGTCCAACGCAAATTTGTAACGCTGACATCGTTAGCAAGCCCTTCAAGAGTATTGCAGATGTTAAGGCCGCCGCGCCCGGTTTAGCCGAGCAGGGTAAGCAGTCGCTGATGTGGGACTACAATAATACTTACTTCACCTATGGCTTCCTGACCGCCGAAGGGGGCTTTGCGTTTGAGAATGTTGCCGGCGTTTACAATCCGAAAGTTACGGGTATGGCCAACGACGGTACAAAAGCTGGCGCGGCCATGATCAAAGATCTAATCGACTCGGGTATTATGGCTGAGGGTGTTGATTACGGTGTATTCGACGCCGCCTTTAAGGCCGGTGAAGTGGCCTGCGTCATTAACGGTCCATGGGCTTGGGCGGATTACGAGAAAGCCGGCATCGATATGATTCTGGGAGCCTATCCAAAGATTGGCAAAGGCACACCTAAGGGCTTTACCGGTATCTTATCTGCGGCGGTGAACGCTTCTACGCCGAACAAAGAATTGGCGGTGGAGTTTTTGGAAGCCTATCTGCTGACCGAAGATGGCCTGAAGATGGTCAATGACGATCGTGCTTTGGGTGCCGTCACTCATAAGAAATTTATGAAGTCTTTGGCAAAAGAAAGTGGCACCTTAGCCGACGCCTACAAAGTATGGCAAGCCGGTGAACCCATGCCAAACATCCCAGAAATGGGTGCCTTTTGGAGCAATATGGGCCCAGCCTTGACTGCCATCACTCAGGGTCGTCAAACGGTCGTGGAAGCGCTTGACGATGCAGCAGCTCGCATCGTGAAGTAAGGCACCACAAGCATAGGGTGGTGGCCGGTCTTGCCGGTGACTACCTTGCAGATAAGCGCTTATGCACTGTTGCTAGCGATAAGCGTTTTTTCTTGCAACTTTTCCGAACGAACTTTTTTATTTGAACTACAGTTCAGGCGCAGCTGTAATCCTAGGTGAGTGACCAGCCACTATTGAACATTCCGAAAAACTTCCCATTAAAATTATATCGATGAGAACCATGTCAGTTTGGCTTAACAAAGCAACTTACCGATAGGTTTCTTTCTTAACTAAACTTTGCACGCTTGAAAATGAGGTCTCTATATGGCAAATATAAATGCCATCCCGATGGTGCCGGAAGCTGCCGCACTGGAAAGATGGAAGGTATGGACGCAATATATTGTCGTTACCCTGCTCTCGGTATTTTTCCTCTATGTTACCCTAACGATGTATGCCAAAAATGAAATTCTTTATGGCACCTTTGTGCTGGTATTTACCGCGACCTTTGGCTTTGTTTTTCTATCTGAAAAAGCCTATGTTTGGCGCTATGTTTTTCCCGGTTTGGTTGGTGTGTTTGTCTTTGTTATTTTTCCTATCATGTATACCTTGGGGTTAACCTTTACCAACAAGTCGAACCTACACCTGCTATCCTTCGCCCAATCAAAGGCCTATTTTCTGCAGCAAGCCTATGTCGCTGAGGGGTCTCATGATTACCCGCTGACCCTCTTGATGGACGGTGACAATACCCAGTTGATGCTTGAAGATGCCAACGGCGCCCTGTATGTCAGCGAACAATCGTTGCCCATGACCCATACCGAGATGATTGTGGTAAAACTGGTGCCCAGCGATGGCGTACCGAACTTACCTATAGCGCCTGACAAGACATTCTTTGCACAGCTCAACCAGTTAGCGAATATTCAGTTGGAATTGCCAAATGGCACGCTATTGGTGAAATCCAAAATACGAGAATATGGTGAGAAATATTCCTTATGGCGGGTCGCAGCGGATGACACCGCTGTTCTGGTCAATCAACTTGATGGCAGCCGATTGCGCGCCGACTTGGAACAGGGGTTCTTTGTCGACGCGTCGGGTGAATACGTCACGCCAGGATTTCAGGTCAATGTCGGATTCGATAACTATAAGCGCATCCTGACCGACAAAGGGATGTTTGGTCCCTTTCTACAAATCTTCACCTGGACAATGTTCTTTTCTATTTTCACCGTGATCGCGACCTTCTTTATTGGTATGACCATCGCGAGCTTTGTGCAATGGGAGCCGATTAAGATTCGCGGCCTCTATCAGGTTTTGCTGATCTTACCCTATGCCGTGCCGGGCTTTATTTTGATCATGATCTTCAAGGCACTCTTTAATCAAAATCTGGGGCAAATAAACTATGTGCTCGATGTCCTGTTCAACATCGCCCCAGATTGGAATTCCGACCCCCATTTTTCGCGCCTGATGATTTTGATCGCGAATCTATTTATGGGTTATCCCTATATGTTCATTCTCAGCTTGGGCATGCTCCAGTCCATTCCGAAGGACCTCTATGAGGCCTCCAGCTTAGAAGGTTCCGGGCCACTCAATAATTTCTTTCGCATTACCCTGCCGCTGGTTACCCGGCCGATGCTGCCGTTGTTAATCGCATCCTTTACCTTTAATTTTAATAATTTTGTCCTGATCCAACTGCTTACGCGCGGTGACCCAATTATCATCGGTTCCAACCCACAGGCGGGCGAAACGGATTTGCTGGTGAACTATGCTTTCCGCCTGGCCTTTATGGGGGATACTCAGGATTTCGCCCTGGGTGCCACCATCTCGACCTTCATCTTTTTAATGGTTGGCATTATGGCGGTGATCTATCTTAAAGCGGCCAGAATAGAAGTCGGCCGAAAATAACTCCAGCGGAGAGTGCAGCATGGTTAAATCAACATCCTTTACCGCTCGTATCTGGGGCGTACATATTTTCTTGATCACTTTTTTATTTTTCGTGATCTATCCATTGGCCTACGTGGTGTCGATATCTTTTCGGACCGGCCATACCCTGGTCGATCCACAGAATTTTCTGATTCCATCCGATCCGACCTTGGAGCATTGGGCTCTGGCTCTAGAGCAAAACTATACCGGCATGAACCCACTGAAAAAGGATCTCGACGGCGTCGATCAGGTGAACTTCAACAATGGTATTGGCGACGTGGCGTTTAATGCCGACGGATCTTGGACCCTAAGGGCCAACACCAGCTTCAGTGAAGAAGACTTCCCGATCCAGTCCTACATGGCCATTGCGTATTTAAATGAAGTGGGCGACAAGGTGGCGCTCAGCGGGTCCGACTCAGACGGTCTGATCGGCCGTCAGCAGATCGTTCTCGACCTGCCCGGTCAGCGCAGTCGCTATGGGCCGGATGTCCTGTTTCTGGATCCGGCCGGTAGCGTGAGCAGTGAGCTGACCGTCTATGCCAAGCCCCCTGGGGCTACCCGAACCACGCTGCAATATGGCGGTGCCTATGTCTCGAAGCCGGTTTTCCCAGTCCTGAGTTGGTTGATGAATACCGTTAAGGTTGCCGTGATCACAGCAACTCTGGTACTGCTCTTGTCAACGACCAGCGCCTATGCCTTTGGCCGGTTGGGTTTTACCGGCAAGGGACCGATGTTAAAATCCTTGTTGGTTATTCAGATGTTTCCCAATACCTTATTTTTAACCGCGCTCTATCTGATCTTTGAGAAGTTAGGCAGCTTTATCGGCTTGATGGAATTGAATTCGCATTCGGCGCTGATCATCGGTTATATGGGCTCTATGGCATTAAATATTTTCATGATCATCGGGTACTTCGACACCATCGATGCGGCGATGGAAGAGTCGGCCTGGATCGACGGTGCAACCCCCTGGCAGACCTTCTATAAGATCTTGCTGCCATTAAGCGTACCGATACTGGCGGTAGTCTTTATTCTGACCTTTATCGGTATCGTCAATGAGTATCCGTTGGCTTCTATTCTGATCTCCGATCTGAATAAGATGACCTTGGCAGTCGGAGCGCAACAGTATATACAGGCACAAAATGCACTTTGGGGTGACTTCGCTGCAGCGGCGGTTCTGGCCGGCATCCCAATCACCATCGTCTTCTTGATCTGTCAAAAATTCTTAGTCAGCGGTCTGACATCCGGGGGGGTCAAAGGCTAGTACGATCGCCGCTGTTGTCAAAGCCCGCCTCGAGCGGGCTTCTTTTTGGCTGAACATTGCAAAACGTCGGGTGTGGCCGGTAAGGTCATTTTGCAAATAAATCGGCCTGGGGGGATAAATGACCTAAAATTCAGCTAGAGATCGAGTAAGCTAGTCTTAATTAAACGAGGAAGTCTGATGTCCGAACCCACTGAAAGCTTGCTGATCGGCCCGGAACACTTTTTAAATCGAGAGTTGTCGCTATTAGAGTTCCATCGCCGAGTTATGGCGCAGGCGCTGGACAGTCAGATTCCATTGCTGGAGCGCCTGCGCTTTCTCTGTATCTCGAGTACGAACCTCGACGAGTTTTTCGAAGTCCGGGTGGGTGGTTTAAAAGAGCGTAATGAGGCCGGCATGACCTTGCCTGGCGCAGACGGTCAGACCCCTGAGCAGCAATTGGAAAAAATTGCCATCCATGCCCATGTCTTGGTGCAAGACCAATACCAGATTCTTAACGAGACGCTGCTGCCCCTCCTGGCTGAGGCCGATATAGTCGTAGTGAAGCGGGAAAATTGGAGTCAGGCTCAAATCGCTTGGCTGCATGAGTATTTTCATCAAGAAATTCTACCGCTGCTCAGCCCGATTGGGCTCGATCCGGCCCACCCCTTTCCACGCATCCTGAATAAGTCATTGAACTTTATGGTGTTCTTGCAGGGTAAGGATGCCTTTGGCCGCAACAGCGGTCAGGCGATCGTGCAATGCCCGCGATCCTCGCCCAACCTGGTGCGCCTAGAGGTGCCGGGAGAAGAGTCGGCCAACCACTTTGTTTTCACCTCATCGATTATCCACTTTTTTATGGATGAAATTTTCTTCGGTATGACGGTCAAAGGCTGCTACCAGTTCCGAGTGACGCGCAACTCTGAGCTGTTTGTCGATGAAGAAGAAACCGAAGATCTGCGTCGTGCCATTGAAGGGGAACTGATCTATCGGCAGTTTGGAGATGAGGTGCGGCTGGAGATAGCCGAAAACAGTCCCGACCAGATGGTGGCGTTTCTCTCCAAGCAGTTCGAAATCAAGAGCCCCGACATGTATCGGGTCAATGGCCCGGTCAACCTGAATCGACTGGTCGGGCTGATCGATATGGTCGGGCGTCCGGATCTGATGTACCCACCCTTTGAAGCGAATTATCCAAAGCTGCTCAAACGTAAGGGCAATGTTTTTGATGCGATCAGTAAATCGGATATTCTCTTGCATCACCCCTTCGACTCTTTTCTGCCCGTGGTCGATCTGATCCGGCAGGCGGCGAAAGACCCTCGGGTTCTAACGATAAAACAGACCCTTTACCGTACGGGCTCCAAGTCGATCATTGTCGACGCGTTAGTAGCCGCCGCTAAGGCCGGTAAGGAAGTGACTGTTGTCATCGAGCTGTTGGCGCGCTTCGATGAGGAAGCCAACGTGGCCTTGGCAACCCGTCTGCAGGAATATGGCATTCATGTGGTCTATGGTGTTTTTGGCTATAAAACCCATGCCAAGCTGTTGATGGTGGCGCGTAAGGAAGGCAATCGACTGTGCCACTATGTTCATATGGGTACCGGTAACTATCATCCTAAAACAGCGACCATCTACACTGACTATGGTCTGATGACCAACAATAAGCAGATTGGTGATGACGTCAATCGGATCTTCCTACAGCTCACCAGCTTGGGTCGAATGTCGAAACTGGACCGAGTACTGCAAGCGCCGTTTTCGTTGCATAAGACCCTGGTGCGCTACATCGAACGTGAGACTCAAAACGCCCGAGACGGCAAGCCGGCTCGAATCATCGCCAAGATGAATTCATTGTCTGAGGATGTTCTGGTGCAAAAGCTTTACCAAGCAAGTCAAGCGGGCGTGCAGATCGATTTGATTGTGCGCGGTGTTTGCCAGGTCACTCCAGGCTTGCCTGGGGTATCCGAAAATATCCGGGTGCGCTCGGTGGTTGGACGATTCCTAGAACACACTCGGGTGTTTTGTTTCCACAACGCAGGCGAACCCGAGGTGATATTGGCCAGCGCCGATTGGATGACCCGTAATATGTTTCATCGGGTCGAAACCGGCTTCCCACTGTTACTCAAGAAAATTCGCGAGAAGGTGATTGAGGACTTAGAACTGTACCTGCGCGATACGGCCCAAGCCTGGCAACTGAGCAGCGACGGCAGCTACCAGAAGGTATTGCCGGAGGACGGTGTTGAAGCCTTATCAGCGCAAATGACGCTCTTAGCGCAAGCAACGCAATAGCTAGTCGCTCAGTCCGATCGGGTGAGTCAGGGTCAAAGCCCCCGGGCCCTTCTTCATTAGGTTGGCCTCGGCGGCTAAGCCCGCCGCTGCCAACGGTTGTGCTTCCCACCAGGCTGGAGGGGCGTTAAACACCAACGCGCCGTGCTCAACACTGATCGACCAGCCGATGTCTTGGAACTCATTGCGGGCCCGAGTTAGGATGCAGGCCAAGCGAAATATTTGCAGCACCACGACAAAGGGGGCGACATCTTCCTTGGGCAACTTGTCGAGTACCGACCAATCCGGCTTCTTGCGTTGATTGCGCACTAGGTAGGCGAGACGATTTTGTTCATCATAGCTAAAGCCGGCCAGGTGGCTGTGTTCGATAATATAGCCGCCGTGCACATGGAACTGGTCGTGGTTGATGTCCAGACCCACTTCTTGCAGTAGGCAAGCCCAGCTCAAGTAGTCCAGCCAGCGGTCATCGAGAGCCATTTTTGCTTGAACCTGTTTGAACAGCTGGAGCGCAATCCGCTGGGTGCGTTGGGCGTGGATCGCATCGGTATGAAAACGTTTGGCCAGCTCGGTCACCGATCTCTCACGCATATCCGAGATGCTGTCGTAGCCGAGTAAATCAAAGAGCACCCCTTCGCGCAACGCCCAAGGCGAGGCTTCCAGTGTATTCAACTTAAGCGCCTGCATGCAGGCGCGGAGCACGATCAGGCCGCCCATGAAGACCGGCTTACGGTCATTGCTCAGGCCGGGCAGGTTCAAGGCCTCGATCGTCTTCGCCTCGAGGCAATGTTTTATCAGCCATTTTAAGCCGTCGGGGGTAATGGCCGGGTGGCCGCTCTTCTGGTCGAGGATGCTGGCGATGGTTTTAATGGTACCGGAACAACCAATGGCGCGTTGCCATGTTTGCTGGCGAAACATATTCTCGAATGGTTCAATCTTCTGTAGGCAATAGATCTCGGCGGCCTTAATGGCGGCCTTGTTGATTTCGCCGTGGGCAAAAAAACGTTTGGTGATCGAGACACAACCCATGCCCAGGGATTCCAGCGTCGAAGGCATAAAATCTTGGCCGACGATTAATTCGGTACTGCCACCGCCTATGTCGATCACCAGTCGGGTTAGGTGGTCGTCCTCAATACCAAAGGCAACACCCTGATAGACCAGACGCGCCTCCTCGGCACCGGAGACGATATGAATACCGACCCCTAGAGTCTGTTCGGCTCGCACCAAAAAGGGCGCCGCATTGACTGCCAAACGCAGGGTCCGGGTGCCGACGGCCCGGACTCGGGCTGACGGCAAATGGGCAATGCGTTGCTGAAAACGGCCCAAGCAATCGAGCGCCCGTTGTTGCGAAATATCGTCCAGGGCATTGTCTTCGTCGAGGCCATAACCCAGTAGAACGGATTCCTTCAGGCGATCGATGATCGTCAATTGACCGTTTGATACCTTCGCAATGATCATATGAAAGGAGTTCGAGCCCAGATCGATAGCGGCAAACTCTTCATCGCGATTTCGCCAGAAACCAGAAATTTTCAACATCACGCTACTCTTAAATTGACTTAAACCGTGAAACCCTTCTAACTGACCAGTCTATCACCTAAACAATTCAGGAGCCTGCTTTGACGATACATACCTTTTCTGGCAAACAGCCGCAGTTGGGCGAGCGCGTGTTTATCAGTCCGGCCGGTTATGTGCTCGGCGATGTCACCCTCGGCAACGACTGCTCAGTCTGGCCCGGGGCCGTAATTCGTGGCGATATGCAGCGCATTCAGGTCGGTCAACGGACGTCGGTACAGGACGGCGCGGTGTTGCACATCACCCATGCCAGTGCCTACCACCCCGAAGGCTTTCCATTGACCATCGGCAATGATGTGACCATCGGGCATCAGGCCTGCCTGCATGGCTGCAGCATTGGTAATGAAGTTCTGATCGGCATCGGTGCGACTGTTCTGGACGGTGCCCAGATTGAAGATCGGGTTATCTTGGCCGCCGGCGCCTTGGTGCCCCCGGGCAAGGTCTTGGTGTCCGGCTTTCTCTATAAGGGCAGTCCCGCGGCCGCGGCGCGCGCCTTAAGCGATGCCGAACTGGACTACTTCCGATACACGGCCGGTAATTACGTTAAATTAAAGGATCAATATATCAGCGAGGGGCTCGGCGAGTAGTAACCTAGGGGGTATCGTGGGCGGGCCGGTCGGTTGTGCGCGCAGCGTTGAACAGCCTTCGCTAGGGATTACCTCAAGCGCCAGTGATCACAACCATCACCGGTCATTACTCTGACGGTCAGATGCCAGTGTCATAGCTGAAGAAGTTACCCAAGGTAACAATTTCTCGTACAGTGGCTGTTACCCAGTCGGGTAGGTATCGAACTGGAAATCGCCGGTTTTCATGCACCATTTTGGGTATTAGCTATCCAAGCCAGCCCTCAGATAGAGCGGCCGAGGTGGCGTCTTTTTGCCCGACTTAGACAGAGGCGACCGCCTAATAGACTTCCAAATCGGCGTCTTGATGTTCGTTTCGCAAACGCTGCTGCTCTAAGTGATCTTCAATCGCGCGTCGTGCCGCTAAACGTCGGTGATTGTCATTACGCTTATTTGCACTGCCATCTGCTGGCTTGTGCAGCCCTGAATCTTCAATGTTGGAGAGCTCTAGTTTAAAAAGGTTGCTAGTCATAGATAGTAATTCCCTCATGGTAACGGCAGCTGGTATATGTCCGCTGTGCGTTGATCAAGAATCAGCTTGCGATTCGCGGATCAGTCTATTCGTTTCCTATTTCATTTCTGTGAAATGCATCGAAGGAGTGCGGCCACATTGGTTACATATTGTAATAGGCTTTAGTTTCAGATCTATGTGAAGCAAGAATGATGCCCAAAATGGCCATCTACAGAGTGATGCCGAGGAAGAGAGACTCTGCCAGCCTGCGGTGAACCCGTCGGCTCTTAATGGAGCGAGTCGCCAGCTTGGGACAGGGTGTCCAGATTGGTGTGGCGAATTAGCGTTAGCACCTCGGCAGTGGGTAAGGCATGGCTGATCAGATAACCTTGGGCATAGTCACAGCCGAGCCGTTCTAAGTAGGACAGCTGCTCCTTGGTTTCCACCCCTTCAGCGACGACCTTCAGCTTGAGACTGTCGGCCATCGCTAATATGGCCTCGACGATCGGGCTGGGCGCGCCTTGGCGTGCTTCGGCGACAAAGGATTTATCGATCTTCAGGGTATCAATTGGCAGGCGTTTTAGGTAACTCAGGGACGAATAACCGGTACCAAAATCGTCCAATGCCAGGCGAACACCGAGTGAGCGCAAACGGTTCAAAAATTCTTGCGCATGATGAATGTCTTCCATCAACATACTCTCGGTGAGTTCCAATTCCAGATAGACCGCCGGCAATCCAGATTGGCATAGCGCATTGTGGACCACGTCATATAGGTCGTCGCGCCGAACCTGATGGCCCGAAATATTGACTGAAATTGAGATCTCACCCAGATTCTGTTCACGCCACTCGGCGGCGTCCAAACATGCCTTATTAAGCACCTGCTCGCCGATGGCGGCAATCAATCCGGTTTCCTCTGCCAGCGGAATGAAGTCCTGTGGATCGATCAGGCCATTCTCAGGGTGTATCCAGCGTGCCAGGGCCTCAACCGAATCGATCCGGCCGGTGCGGAGGTTCAGCTTAGGTTGATAGTTAACCGAGAATTCATTTTGGGTGATGGCGCTACGCATGGCTTTTTCCATCTGCATCCGTGCCACTGGCTGGGTCGCTAAGCGCTGGTGAAAGAATTGGGCATTATTGCCACCCTGGTAGCGCGCTTGGTTCATCGCGGCAATGGCGTGATTAAGCAGTTGGCGCACGTTGCCGTCCTCGACAATGCAGACCCCGATACTGGCGGTGACGATCAACTCATGCTCAGGCACCAAAAAGGGGCGGGTGATGGCGATCTGTAAATCGGCCAAGCTGGTTAAAAGCCTGTCTTGGTTGCCTTGGTACTCGATGATTAGAGCAAACTCATCGCTCGACAGACGCGCGACCTGATTTATCGGTTCGGCAAAATTGTTCAACCGCGCGGCCAAATCCTTTAACAGTTGGTCCCCAATCTCCACGCCGAAACTTTCATTGACCGATTTAAACCGGTCTAGGTTTAATACGCAGACCGCATAATGGTCCTGTAGCAGATGCTCATGGTCTTGGAACCGACGCAACACGCGTTGGAAATAATCTCGATTGAATAAGCCGGTCAGGCTGTCGAAATCGGTACGATCGGGACTCTTATTTTCGGTGCGCTGGTTTGCAGATAGATCCCGACAAATGCCGAGATAATGGCATAGGCTGGCATCGGCGCGGCGAATGGCGGTCAGATTGATCGATAGGGGAAAGGGCTTGTTCTGACCGCGGATCGCTATTATTTCGCCGCGATAATGACCCTGAGACCCCAGCTGCCTGGATATACTCTGGGCCTGCTCAGTGTGAATCAGATGCAATAGGGGCCGACCTACCCAATTACCCTGCGGCTGCGCAAAGATCTGGCAAAACATCCTATTGCACGTGCGCAGCCGCTGCTGCACATCGAGCATAAAGACCCCTTCGGTGCTGTTGTTAAACAGGCTCGATGACAGGGTGAGGTTTTCCTGCAATTGCATATCTTGGCTGATGTCTCGGCGCGTCCCGATCATCCGGGCGGGCCGGCCTCGCTGGTTGCGTTCAGTAACCTTGCCGATGTCTTCGATCCAACGCTGCTGTCGTTTATTGGGCAGTCGGACCCGATATCGGGCCTGATAATAGTCGGTCTCGCCGCGCAGATGCTGCTTCAACGCCTTGCGGACCAGTGGCATGTCCTCAGGCAGGACATAGTCGGTTAGGACAAATTCCTTGCCATTGAGGGTGTCGCTATTGCCAAAAAATTGCGCGGTGTCGGAATGATAAACCCGGTGCAGCAACAGATCCCAGTCCCAAAAGCCTAACCCCGAGGCCGTCATGGCCAGATTAAGCTGCGCCTCACTCTGGGTCAGCGCTTGATTGACTTCCTTGCGCAGTTGAACTTCTCGACTTAGACGGTGATTTATCTGTTCGATGTCATGGGTGCGCTGGTTGAATCGGTTGAGTAAATCGCTCTGATTGTCGGTCAAGAGTTGGGTTAGACGCTGCGACTCCAGCTCATGGCGAATATTGCGCATGGCCAGCTGGTGGCCTAGCGCCGCCGCAAGGCTAAAGAGTGCCATCAGTGGCAGGTGCACCTGTATCAGGAGGGGGTCATCGGCCTGAAATAAGAACGGAATCGGGACCAGGCCAATGGCGCCATCGGTAATGGCCACTAAGCGGCCGTGAGAATAGAGGAACAGACTCGCCAGGCCGCCCTCAGCAATGGCCAGCGTCAAACAGAGCCCGCCCTGTTGGGCAATTGCGGCCCACAACAGCGCATTGACCGAGATCAGTAGCGTGACGATGGGTACCGGGCTCCACAGGGGAGCAGCGTTCAATCGTCGTTGACAGTAGGCATTGGTCCTCAAGGCGCATAGGGCCAGCATGGACACAGCACCGGCGCTCCACTGACCGATTTGCGGTAAGTCATTGAACAGTTGAAAGACCCCACAAGCCACGCTGACCAACAGCGTCGACCACCAAAAATAGCGGCCATTGCGCAGTAAAATTTGTGCACGTCGGTGGTGAAGCGTTTCGCTGTCAGTGACCATATCCCGGCTTTCTAGCGTTGTTTACAGCAGTATAGGCAAGGAAATTTGGCAGGCGGTGCGGAAAGTCGACTTAATTGATTACCAAAAGAGTGGAAAAACGCGGCCGCTGGATGCCTAAGGCAGATGAGATTGTTCAGACCATCTGCTACACTTCGCCTGTTTTTATATACAGTAGCCCAATTATGACCTCCTTGCAGCTCGACTTGCTCAACCCACAACAACACGCCGCCGTGACCAGCGAGAGCCAACATCTATTGGTGCTGGCCGGAGCGGGTTCCGGTAAAACGCGGGTATTGACTCACCGTATCGGTTGGTTGGTTGCGGCGGGTCTGGCGTCGCCCTTTAGTGTTCTGGCGGTGACCTTTACCAATAAGGCCGCCAAAGAGATGAAGAGCCGGATCGAGGCCCTCTTAGAGACTCCGGCCCACAGCCTATGGGTCGGCACCTTTCACGGCCTGGCGCATCGGCTGTTAAAGGCGCACTGGCAACAGGCTAAGTTGCCGCAAAACTTTCAGGTGATGGACAGCGACGATCAGCTGCGGCTGGTCAAACGTATTATCAGCGAATTGAACATCAGTGATGAACGGATTGTGCCCAAGCAGGTGCAGTGGTTTATCAATGGCCAAAAAGATGAGGGGCGCCGCGCCGCTTATGTGATGTCGCACGGCGACTGGTATGAAGACACCCTAAAAGAAATTTACACCCGCTATGAGGCGATCTGCCAGCTCAGCGGTTTGGTCGATTTTGGTGAGTTGCTGCTGCGTGCGCATGAGTTATGGCTCAATCAGCCCTCGGTCTTGGAGCACTACCAGACTCGCTTCAGCCATATTCTGGTCGACGAGTTTCAGGATATCAACGAGATCCAATACGCTTGGTTGCGGGTCTTGGCCGGCGATCGATTGAGCCTAACCATTGTCGGTGACGATGACCAATCGATCTACGGCTGGCGCGGTGCCAAGGTAGAAAACATTCAGACCTTCGATGTCGACTTTGAGGGCGCCGAAGTCGTCCGCCTAGAGCAGAACTATCGTTCGACGGCGACCATTCTCGAGGCCGCCAACACGGTAATCGGCAACAACCAGGGGCGCCTGGGCAAGGATCTATGGACCGATGGCGATAAGGGTGAACCGATCCGACTCTATGCCGGCTTTAATGAGCAGGACGAAGCGCGCTATATAGCCGATGAAATGAATCGGTTGATTGAAGCGGGAACCAACCCAACCGATATTGCCCTACTGTATCGTTCTAACGCCCAATCGCGGGTGCTCGAAGAAGCCCTGATTCACCTCCAAGTGCCCTATCGTATCTATGGCGGAGTGCGTTTCTATGAGCGGCTGGAAATCCGCAATTCGGTCGCCTATTTGCGGCTGATTCTGAATCAGCAAGACGATGCCTCGATGGAACGGATTATGAACGTGCCGCCGCGCGGGATCGGCAATAAGACGCTGGAAACTCTGCGCATCTTGGCGCGTGAGCAGGGCTGTTCACTCTGGCAGGCGGCGCAAATGGCCTTGGACAACAAGGTCCTAGCGACCCGAGCGGCCAATGCCCTGGTCGACTTTATTAAGTTGATCGTTGACCTGACCGAGACCGTGCTGGAACAGGATGATCTGGGCGCGATGGTCAAACTGGTCAATGATGCCTCCGGGATGATCGAATACCATGAAAAAGAAAAGGGTGAAAAAGGCCGTACCCGGGTTGAGAACCTCAACGAACTGATCAGTGCCGCCCAGAGTTACACTACCGAAATCGATTTTTCAGCGCCGGCGGAACGACTGGCGCAGTTTATCAGCGAAGCGTCGCTCGATGCCGGCGACAACCAGGCCGATGAGTTTGAGGACAGCGTGAATCTGATGACCTTGCACAGCGCCAAGGGTTTGGAATTTGACTATGTGTTCCTCGCCGGGTTGGAAGAAAACCTGTTTCCGCACAAGATGTCGCTGTCCGATGCCGGGGGCATTCAGGAGGAACGTCGCCTGGCCTATGTCGGTATCACCCGTGCACGCACCCTGCTCACTCTGACCTATGCCGAGAGTCGGCGTCTCTATGGTAATGAAACCTTCAATACCTTGTCGCGTTTTGTTCGGGAGATACCCGACACGTTGCTGCACGAGGTGCGCCTGCGCTCCACCGTGTCGCGGCCGGTCAACTTTGGCCTGCAGCAGGACATGGCGATCGGCGATGCCGGGCTGTCGATCGGGCAACGGGTCAATCATCCGATGTTTGGCGAGGGCATTATTGTCAATGCCGAGGGCGGTGGCGCCCAGACCCGCGTATTGGTCGCCTTTGACGATGGCAAGGAGCGCATGCTGATGCTCCAGTATGCCAACTTGCAAGCGGTTTAAGCGAGGCTGAGGTGGCCTTGGTGGAATCGTTTAGCGTCATACAGGGAGTGGCGCCGAGGATCTTGGTGCTTGGCTCGATGCCCGGCATCGCATCGTTGCAGCAACAGGCCTACTATGCCCATGCGCGCAATGCCTTCTGGCCGATTATGGCCAGTTACTTTCAGTTCGATGCCCAGCAATCCTATCCTGACCGTTTGCGTTATCTAACCGATCAGGGTGTTGCCCTCTGGGATGTCTTGCAGCGCTGTGAACGTGCTGGCAGTCTCGACGGTGCGATCAAGGCCGAGTCGATGGTGGCCAATCGGATCGACCTTTGGCTGCAGCAAACCCCGAGCCTGGTGGCGGTGCTCTGTAATGGCGCCAAGGCCGGTCAGCTATTGCAGCGCTACTATCCAACCCTAGCGGCCAAGGGTCTCAGTATTGAGACGCTGCCCTCGACCAGCCCGGCCTATGCCGCCCTACCGCTGGCCACTAAAATGCAACGCTGGCATCAGAGCTTGCAACAGTGCATTGGGCCATCCTACGACTAGAGCCATTGCCAACAAGTTCGCACAGTACTGGATCTGCTAGCGAACCCGGCCAAACCTAACATTTGACTGCTGCCGGGGCTGTTTTATCGCTTATCCTCAATGACTGTTGGAATGGCCGTCGTATTGGACTACTCTAAGGGCCTTAACTGCTCTCAATGGGAACTTGCTGCATGTATCCAAATTTAACTGCCATCGGTATTACCACCCCGGAATCGGTCGAAAAATACACCGTCCGCTCCGAGGGCCATTTCGATGTTCTCAAGGTCTATTATAAGCGTGAAAAAGGCGATCTCTTTGCGCGCAGTGAGAAGTTCAAATACCCGCGGCAACACAAGCGCGTTAAGGTGGACAGCGGGACGAATGCTTACAACGATACGACCGAAATTTCCACCACGCTGCGCTATGTGATCGAAGAGCTGGATCAGGTTGCTAAACAGGAATCGATCCCAGAGCTGGATCTGAAGAAGAAAATATTACAAGACTTGCGCCATTTGGAGAAGGTTGTGCAGTCTAAAATTGCTGAAATTGAAGCAAACCTAGAACGCCTATAGCCCTGATACATCGGGTGAGCTGCTAAGGTTATATCCTCGGGTCGCAACGTCGGCCCGGCGGTCATCCGCCTAGCCCAAACCCTCTTGCGTATTCTTCCCAGGAACCCTCTGTGCTGTCACTGTTGTTATTTTCGCTGCAAATTACCCTGCCCATCGCGATCTTGGTCTTATTAGGCACTTTCTTTAAACGCATCGGTTGGATTGACGAACCCTTTAATCAGTCGGCCTCGAAGCTGGTGTTTAATGTTGCCCTACCGTCGCTGTTATTTGTCAATATTCTTAAAGCCGAGTCGGGCAAAACCATCGATTGGACCATTATTGGCTTTGGCGTGGCGTTCACCCTAGCCGCTTTTTTTGTGCTGTCACTATTGAGCCATTGGGTTACCGGGATTCGAGAGGAACGCGGAGTCTTCGTCCAGGGCGCCTTCCGCGGCAATATGGGTATTGTCGGCCTGGGTTTTTGCTTGAGTGCTTTCGGTGCAGATGGCGCCACCTTAGCGTCGGTTTATCTGGCGGTGTTATCGCTGGTCTATAACATCCTGTCGGTGATCACCTTGAATCGTTGGGCGCCGCAATCGGGCAACGCCAATGTGGTGGTTGCGTCGCTCAAAAGTTTGGCCAGAAATCCATTGATCATTGCCATACTCGCAGCCAGTGCGTTGCGCCTATCGGGTATTGGCGTGCCCGATTTCATTCTTGTTTCGGGCGAATATTTGGCCCAGATGACCCTGCCGTTGGCGTTGCTGAGCATCGGCGCCAGCCTATCTTGGTCGGGCTTTTTAACGGGGGGCAAGGTGACGGCCTATGCCTCGGCGCTAAAGCTGATTCTGATCCCCTATTCGGCCGCCTGCTTGGCTCACCTCTTAGGTTTTCGTGGCATGGAGTTGGGCGTGATGTATCTGATGATGGCCACCCCGACGGCGGCGGCCAGCTATATGATGGTTCGCGCCATGGGCGGTAACGCCAGTCTGGCCGCGAGCATTATTGCCATGACCACCGTCGCCAGCCTTTTTACGACCAGCTTTGGCCTAGTGGCGATGAAGGCGCTGCAATGGATCTAGCGGTCGCTCTTGGCGTCACCGCGCACGCGGGTAGGTTTCAAAAGAGTGATCTCAGGTCTTACTGAATCCAAGTTGGCCTCATCGCCGCTTAAGGCCGCCAGCTGTTTGTCGATAGACTCCAACGCGGCGGCGATCCGTTCCAAGGCCGACCTAGACGTTTGACCGATCGAGTCGGCCGGCTTCGGTAGCGCGACCTGGGGCTGCGCCGTGGCGACGCTCGACACCCCTAGCTCATTTTTGATGGCGTCGAGGTCAGCCCCTATCAGGTGCGTTCGCTCTTCGGCAAAGGCACACAGCAATAGGCCATCGCTGATTTTGTTGATCAGGCGGGGGATGCCCGCGGAATATTGGTGCACCCGCTCGATAATGTTGTGCGGAAACAACTCGACCCGGTCCATGCCGGCAATGCGCAGGCGATGCTGAATATAGCGCTCGGTATCGTCGAGCGACAGACCCTGCAGGTGAAAGAACAGTTTTACCCGCTGACTGAGTTGTGGAATGGCGGCAATATGGTCAGACAATTCCGGTTGGCCGAGTAAGATCACTCGCAAAATCGGCCCCTGTGAGCTCTCCATACCAGCCAGCATACGAATGTCTTCGAGGTTTTCATAACTGAGATTTTGCGCCTCATCGATCGCCAGTAAAATGGGGATGCCCTTATCGGCCAATTGCCGCAAGTGATCATTAAGGGCAAAGACGATATTAACCTTGGTCGCGTCAGCCAAGCTGATGCCAGCCTGATGCAAAAGCGTTTGAAACAGATCATTGCCCTGCAAGTTGGTATAGGCAATTTGGAAGAGTTGCACCTCTGCTTTTACATCGGCGATCATTTTTTTCAATAGGGTGGTCTTGCCCGAGCCAATCTCCCCGCTGATCACTACAAAGCCTTCCGGGCTCCAGATGGCCGAATCCATAAACACAAAAGCCCGGGAATGTTGCCGGGACATGTAGAGAAAATCCTCTTCTGGCGCCATGCGAAAGGGATGGCGCTCGAAACCAAAGTGCTTCAGATACATAGCAACGGCTCTCCTTGGGTTGAGGGCTCGCCTTACAGGCGCCAAAGCGGCACGTTAGCCGCAGCGAACGAGACACGATCCATAATCGACTTTACATCATATACGCCAGCACCAGGCCTCAACATGGCGGCGAAATCGCGTGCGGTCAGGGCCTTGTATTGGGTGTGCGCGACACAGATGATTATCGCCGCCAGATCGGTTAGCTCGGATAACTCGCATAATTCAATGCCATACTCCTGGCGCGTCGTGGCTGGATCGGCATGGCCATCCTGTACCAGCGGCTCGACCCCCCAACTCTGCAGGCCCCGGATTACATCGATAACCTTGGAGTTGCGAATGTCTGGGCAGTTCTCTTTAAAGGTGATGCCCAAAACCCCGACTCGGGCACCCTTGACCGGCTGGTTATTGGTGATGAGCTTCTTGACCAGCTCGCCCGCCAAATAACCACCCATGCCGTCATTGATACGCCGGCCGGCCAGAATGACATCGGGATGATAGCCGAGCTTCTCAGCCTTATGGGTTAGATAATAGGGGTCGACACCAATACAGTGACCGCCGACCAGGCCGGGCCGGAAGGGTAAGAAATTCCACTTGGTGCCGGCCGCTTCCAATACTTCAAAGGTGTCGATATGCATATGATTGAAGATAATCGCCAGTTCATTCATCAATGCGATATTTAGGTCGCGTTGGGTGTTCTCAATAACCTTGGCCGCCTCGGCGACCTTAATGCTGGCGGCGCGATGGACACCGGGTTTGACCACCGATTCATAGACCGCCGCGATAATCTCGAGTACTTCCGGCGTTTGGCCCGATACGATCTTGAGAATATTGGTGAAGGTGCGTTCCTGATCACCCGGGTTAATTCGTTCGGGCGAATAGCCGACGAAGAAGTCGCGGCCACAGACCAGGCCAGACGTCCGCTCTAGGATCGGCACGCAGTCCTCTTCGGTGGTGCCCGGGTAGACGGTCGATTCGTAAACCACTATGTCGCCCGGCTTTAGATGCGGCCCAAGGGTTTCCGACGCGCGGATCAATGGGGTCAGATCCGGTTGCTTGGAATCATTGATCGGCGTGGGGACGCCAACTATATGAAAGTCGGCCCTCGCCAAATCCGCAGGATCACTGGTATAAAAGATATCGCTCGCGGCCAACTCTGCGCCGGTTACCTCCAAGCTACGATCCAGACCCCTTTGCAACTCGGCGATGCGCCGACTATTGATATCAAAGCCAATGCTCTGGCGTTGCTTACCAAAGGCCACCGCCACCGGCAAGCCAACATAACCCAAGCCGATAACGGAGATGGTGCGACTGTGCATGCGGGTCATAACTGTTCCTTATAATTAAGCGGTTGAGCCTGCTTGATCAGGACGCCTGCCGTGGGACTGTAAGTCTCGATTGGATTAAAGAACGCTAAGCTGTCGGACAGGGTGCCAAAATCGAAGTCATCAATGAGCCGGTTCAGGCGGCCTTCGCATCGTTCCAAGTTGGTGTAATGACGGAAGCGGGCGAACCAACTGGCCGTGTGAAAGCGTGGCTGATCGGGATCGACTTCCCAGGGGTGTAGGTAGAAAACTTTCGGCACCCGATTGCCCTGACTGGCTCGATTAAACAGAAATTTGAACAGTGCATAGGGAAACTGACGAAAATAGCCGCCCCCAGCGACCGGAATATTCAGGCCGGAAAACCTGGCCGCGGTGAGCGGGAATTCGGTTAATGCCAGGCCAGTGCGGGTTTGAATGCGGTAGGGCTGATTGGGTGTATTGGGCATGCCGTAGTTATCGTGGTAGATCGGAAAGATGCTGGAGTCCCAGGTAAAGCCCAATTCGGCGAGTATATCGAGGGCCCATAGGGATTTATCGGTGATCGAATAGCTGGCCGCCCGGTAACCCTCGATCGGCGCTTGGCTCAGGTTTTCCAGTATGCTCTTGGCGCGTTCAGTTTCGGCGCGAAACAGGGCCGGCGTTTGGCCGTAGATCAGTTGATGGCTGTAACCATGGGATGCAATTTCATGACCGAGGTCGGCTATCTCTTTGACCAAGTGCGGATAGCGTTCGGCGACCCAGCCGAGGATGAAAAAAGTTCCGTTAATTTTTTTGTCAGCAAAGAGTTGGAGGATTTTATGAGTATTGTGAACGACACGAGACGGTTGCTGTGGCCACTGCGCTGGGCTCACTACCTTGCTGAGCGCGGCGACATGAAAATAGTCTTCGACGTCGATCGTCATGGCGTGCAGGGTGCGCGGCGCTATCGCCGAATCCTTGGCATAAAGCATAATTACATCCTGTAATAATTTTTGTTGTTAGCTAAAATTTATAGCAAAGTTATAAATTTATTGTAGTTCGATAATTTTTAATTCCTGGGTTTTACGCTTCGTATACAGTGTATTGTCTTCTTGTTATGACTTGTAGTTTGAATTATTTCAGTGCAGTATCTATTTTTATATACGACCCGGTTGGCTGGACGCCGTTACCTTTTTGAACTGCAAGGAAGCATGTGTGTCTTATATTAATTTTGCTAAAAATCATCGACACCTACCCTATCTGGTCCTGGCTGCGCTAGAGTTTCTTCTGCTGTTTCTTAGTCTTTATATTGTCAAAGCCATACAAATATTATTGAATGTTCTGCCTGAGTCTACCCTTTCATCGGACCCCGTCGTCGCGCTGATTTATGCTGCTTTCTTGAGTTGCGGCTCACTCGCTATGGGGGTCTATTTGGCGATGATGCGCGACAGCTTTAAGGCGATGTTTTTTCGCACCCTAGTGGCCTATTGTTTCTTAGGCGTATTGCCACTGTCGCTGTTGTCCTCTATCTGGCCATTCTTTAATCTGACCGGTAGTAATTTATTTTGGGTTGTTATGGTCTCAACCGGCTTAACCCTCATTGCGCGTCGGATTTTTAATCGCTTAGTCGCCTCCGATCGACTGTCATTGCGAGTGCTGGTGTTGGGCACCGGTGCGTCCGCGCGCCAGTTGCAGATCGATTGCGAACAACACCGGCGCAGTTTGAATATTCGTGTGGTCGCTTATCTAGGGTCTGCGCAGGCAGCCATTGCACCGAGTCAGTGTGTCGCATTGCCAGAAGACCTATTACGTTATTGCATCGACCAGCGCATTGTGGAAATCATCGTGGCGCAACAGGAACGACGTGGGAGCGATGACAGCAATGGTCTGATGAATGAACTGATTCGTTGCAAGTTGCACGGCATTGCGGTGACCCATGCGCTGTCTTTTTATGAACGAGAATTGCATCGCATTAAACTGGATATTCTTGAGCCTTCGTGGATTATTTTTGCCAATGGTTTTCCAGTATCGCGCCTGCGCGACCTTACCAAGAGACTCTTCGATTTGAGTATCTGTTTGGTTTTGGCCCTAGTGCTGGTCCCTTTCATGGCTATCGCGGCACTGTCGGTGTTCGTCGAGACTGGCCGGCCGATTCTCTATTCCCAAGTTCGAGTAGGCAAGGACGCACGCCGTTTTAAAATCTATAAATTACGTTCAATGCGCCAGGACGCAGAGCAGGGCGGTAATGCGGTCTGGGCCACGGCCAATGATGACCGGGTAACCAAGGTTGGCGCGTTCCTGCGCAATACTCGGCTCGATGAGATCCCTCAGCTGTGGAATGTGCTAAGAGGCGAGATGAGTTTTGTGGGTCCACGCCCAGAGCGGCCAGAGTTCGTTGCTCAGCTAAATGAAAAAATTCCATTCTATGCACATCGGCATACCGTCAAACCGGGTCTTATGGGCTGGGCGCAACTGAACTACCCCTATGGTGCATCGGTGGCCGATGCCAAGGGTAAGCTCGAATACGATCTCTATTACACCAAGAATCACAGCCTGCTTATGGATCTATTGATCGTTATTCAGACGGTCGAGGTCATATTGCTCGGCAAAGGAGTGCGTTGACCGTGAAGTCAGTTATCAAAGGGTTTGTGTTGAGGTTCTGCGCTCCGTTCGCAATGCTTTGGCTGATCGGCTGCGCCACGGCCCCGGCCATCAGTTCAGTGCCAGAGCTGACCTATAGCCAACAAGCCTATGTGATCGGTATTGCCGATCAGTTGCGCATAGATGTCTGGCGCAATGCCGACCTGACTCGTGACGTTAGGGTGCGCCCAGATGGTTTTATTACCATGCCGTTGATGGGCGATGTTCAGGCTCAGGGCCAAACACCAGAGGCCTTGGCCGCGATCATCAGCCAAGAACTGAAGGCGGTCATTAAAAATCCGGAAGTGGCCGTGACTGTATCCAACCCGGTCAGTGTCACCTACCAGTTTCGGGTGCGCGCCCTCGGTCAGGTCAACCAACCCATATCGATTGCCTTTACCGCAGGTATGACCGTTGTTGACCTAGTCTTGGCCGCCGGTGGTGTCAGCCCCTTTGGCGCAGCGCAGCGAACCATTTTGTATCGCCTCACGCGCGCGGGCTATGTCGAGCATCCGGTGCACCTCAAGGCCATTTTGCTCCGGGGTGAGATCGCGACCAACTACCTATTACAGCCGGCCGATATTTTAATTATTCCGGAAAAGAGTGTTTGGAAGGGAGAGTTCTAATGGATCCAAGTCACCTAAGTGAACTGTTGCACGCCCTGAAAATGGAGCTGCTGCGTTACCGCTATGCGTTGGTCGGGGTTTTTATGCTGCTCTCTGCTGCCGTCCTAGTGGCCGGCCATCTGTTACCCAAGACCTATAGCTCCAGGGTAACCCTATACGCCGATGTGACCAATATTATCGGCTCCTTGCTGCAAGGCAAGGCCGAAATTACCAAGATAGACCGGGCTAAGGAAGCCCGTGAGACCATCTTTACCGATCGTATTTTACGCTCAGTGGCGCGCAAGGCCGGATTCGATTCACCCGATGCGGCTATTGCGCAATTACGTGCACGGATGGATATTAGCGCCAGCGGTGACTATGTCATGATCCAATATGGCTCGTCGTCGCGCGACGAATCCTTTAACGTGATCGATGCAACGACGCAAACCTTTCTCGCCGAAGCGGCGCGCAAAAAACGTGAAGAGTCACAGAGTGCATTCGAATTTATCGACGCCCAGGTAAACAGTTATAAACGGCAATTGGAGCAGGCCGAAGACCGCTTAAAAGATTTCTCGGCATTGAATATCGACATCACCGAACAAAGTGTGTCGAATCGGGTGACCCAATTTAAAAATGACATTCAGGTTCTCAAACTGAGCATAGAGGACAGCGTCTCCCGTCTGGCCAGTTTTGAAACTGAACTGCAAAACGAAGCGGAATTTTTGCGGATTGAAATCGATCGCAACCAATCGTTCGAGGAGCGTCAACTCGAAGCCTTCGAGCAGCAGTTGGCGGATCTACGTTTGACCTACCTCGACAGCCATCCGGATATTATCAGCCTAAAGGACCAGGTTGACGCCTTGCGCGGTCGGGTGGCGATCATTGTGACCGAGGCGGCCGACAATAAAAGTTTCTCGCAGATTGAAAACCCATCCTATACCAGCCTAAAGGATGTCATCAATAAAGAGCGAGCGGATCTGACGGCGAATCGAAATCGCTTGTCCAGTACCGAACGTTTGTTGCACGGTGAACTGTCGAATGCCGAGACGGTTGCGGAAAAACAGGCGACGCGGCAGGAACTGAACCGAGACTATGCGGTTACCAAGGATGTCTACGAAGATATGCTGAAACGCCGTGAGAGTGCTCGCCTGTCGATGACGCTTGATATCGAAGGCCAGGGGGTGTCCTACAAAATCCATGAGCCGGCCTCCTACCCGGTGCGCTCCGATGGTCTGCAGTTGGTACACTTCGCCCTGCTCGGGCCATTATTAGGGCTGGTAGTGCCGCTGGGTTTTGTTCTTGCGTGGTTGCTCATCGATCCGCGCGTCCGTTCGGCGTCCTTGCTCAGCGAGCAGCTGCCAGCCCAGTTGCCCCTAATGACCTCGATACCCATCTATAACGGTGCTCTAGCGAAATTTACCAGCCAACGCGCCTTGGTTTTACTGGGCAGTCTCTGCTTGGCCTATCTGCTGCTCTACGCACTGTTGAGTAGTGGGTCCTTTGAGCTGTCCGCATTAGGCCTTTTTTAATAGTGAGCCAACGGTTTTTGGAGCGTCGATATGGATCAAAATAAGCTTGTGCGAGCCTTTGAAAAAAATCGCGCTGAACGGATCCCCAAGCACCAGGGCACCCAGGATATCAGGCTGCGGACCCTATCCGATGTTGGGCCGCGCCACGGCGTTGGCAAGGTGCTGCAAGTTACGCCAGGCACTTTGCTATCGGACATGCGCAATCCGCGGCCGATGACAAGCCATGACATGAAAGCAAAGGGCCTAGTCTATGCCGGTATGAAGCATCGCGCAGTACTGAATGCCTATCGCGAGCTGCGCATTAAATTGCTCGATCAAAGTGAGACGCAGAATCTCAGCGTAATGATCAGTTCGGCCGACACGGCCGACAATGGTATTACCACCGCACTAAATCTGGCGATCTGCTTTTCACTCGAGGTGCATTCCTCTGCACTCTTGATCGACTGCAATCCCTATAGGAGCAACTTGCCGCAATTGGTCACCGCGCCACTCACGCTTGGCATCACCGACTTTCTCATGACCGCAGGCGTGGGCTTGGACGAGATTATCTATCCGAGCGGCATCGAGCGGGTGAATGTGATTCCCGCGGGCAACAGCCCGTCTGCAGCAGTGGAACTGTTTTCTTCGCATGCGATGCAGGATCTGATATATGAACTGAAGAATCGTTACCGCGACCGGGTTATTGTGATTAATGCACCTCCGGTGTTGGCCAGCAGCGAAGCGCGGGTGCTGGCACGCTATTGCGACCAGTGCCTGCTAACGGTGCCCTATGGCCAGTCAGATATGGCCACTATTGAAGACGCCATTACAGCACTGGGTTCGACCAATCTGTCCGGCCTGGTTTATCGGCAATAGTGGCCGGGATGATGCCATTGCCTGCCACGGTCCTATTGATGCTCGGGTGCCTAGCCATGACGCAGAGTTCTGCTCAGGTCGACTGGTCTGCTGCGCTCAGCGGTGAAGTGATGGGCACCGATCGGCAAGCCGGCGCCTATCTAGTGCCCACGCTTGCACTGGCTTATCAGGGTCGCCACGTGGACCTGTCGTGCGCGGCGACCAGCCAGCTTGACGGCCAACAGACTGAGCAACTCGTTGTTAGCTGGCAAAGCCAAAACAGTCTCAACTGGCGACCTGACGGCAGTCCTCTCTCCGGTCGGCTCGTCTTCGATCATCAGCAGCTCGATCCGCCGCAACGTCCAGCTGAGCGCCGAGCAAATGATGATCTAAGCGGCACATTGCGGCTCATGGTGCCTCAAACCATGAGCCTGGCCCATCAGTTGGAGCTAACCGGCCGCTATCGTAACCGACGCTCCGGTAACACCTTGCACAACCAACTCGATGAATGGAGCGCAAGCGGTGATTACCGGCTGAACTGGCAACACGACGCTCGAACCCAATGGCGCACCGGCTTGACTCTGCTGCTCAGCGATCGCGGCACGCGATCAGTGCAGGGCAGTCTGGGCTGGCAATGGCAGGCAACGCGCTTTAGTCATGCGGCCAGCCTGATCGGCGGGCGCAGCGAACAGGATGGCCAAGCGGTCGATAGCTTGGGTTGGAACGGCGTGTTCAGTTATCGGCGGGGCAATTTGGGATGGCGCCTGCGCGGCGAGCACAGCCAGACCGATGCCATCAGTTTCTTTCAAGCGGCCGGGCTCGATGCGCCCGTTACCCAACAGAGGCAGCTGTTAGTCGACCAACTGACCGTGAGCGTGTTTGGCGTGCAACCGGTCGACTCGGTGAGCCTAAAGGCTGACTTTAGCGTGGGCCGCAGCCGCGCGCTCTTTAACCTGGATCTGCTCGATCTGGATGATCAAGCGCGCCAGCACTTTCAACAGTTTAGGACTGACCTGACTTGGCAGTCGTCCAGCGCTACCCGAGTGCAGCTCGGTTGGCAGCGACGCTTGCAACAGGAGGTTAGCCGCACCCAGGTCACAGCGGAGCTCAACCGGACCCTGAACCGGCGCTGGTCACTGGACGGCCGTTTGGCCCAGAATGTGTCGGGCCGGGAGAAACCACTCGATTGGTCGGTGGCCATCAAGTACCAATTTTAAGCGCCGGGTCGTTACAGACCGCGGGTTTGTGGTCACCGTGCGACAGGGGTGCTCGCTGGAATCAGTCTGCTCAACAAGGCGAAAAAATGATAACCACTAGAACGGAGTTGGCGGCAAGATGACCACTTTTTTTTACCCCGAACAGGCGCACACGACCCTGTTTCAGAGCCCCGCCTGGCACCAGGCTTGGCACCACAGTTGGCGACCCATTCTGGAACAGGACCCCCAGCTTAACGCGATTTCAGTCGCCGGCGCCTATCAGACATGGGCGTCCCTTAAGGGGATTATACCGGTTTGCAGCTTAGTGCCGTTCGGCTGCCAGGGCCCCCGGTTGGGTTCGATGCGCAGCGAATACTGGCATCAAGTAGCGGCCATCGACAGCCGGCCGCCGAGTATTGAGGGCTGGCTGCAACGTGCCTTGCCCTTTGTTAAGCACCAGCTGTTGTTGCCCGATGTGCAGTTTAACAGCGCCAGCCACGAGGCGATTCGTCGCTTTGCTGCGGCCCATAAACTGACCCTATTAGAGCGCAACGAGTCGTTCGCCTATGCCGTTGACTGCCAGACCCAGTCCTTTACCACCTATCTCGCGCAGCTCGGATCTAGTAGCCGCTTAAAACTCTTTAACCGCCGAAAGCGCTTGGCACAAGTAGGGCGTGTCCGGGTCGTGAACCGCTGGCCAGATATCACCGGCTTTATCGAGCAGATTAATGGCTTTCATCAGTCTCGTTGGGGCCGGCCCTGTTTCACGCCGCCAAATCGAATCTTTATCGAACAACTCTTGACTCAGTTAGTGGCTGACGGACATCGAGTGGATCTGTCAACGCTAATCGTGGATGAGCAGGTGGTCTCGGTGCTACTCGATCTAACCGTCAATAAGCGGACCTATAATCTGCAAGGGGGATTCTTGGAGTCTCGTTTCAACGGTATCTCCTTAGGCACCCTACATTTTGGTTACCAAATCGAAAAGGCTTTTTTGGACCCTGATGTACTGGCCTATGACTTTATGGCCGGAGATGGTAAAAATACTAACTACAAGGAAAAGCTTGCCACCTTGAAGACCCAGTTGGTCGATTTGGCTCTGGTCAAGAGTCGCTGGTTGGCCGCCTGTTATCGTTTGAACGCACGAAAAAATCGCTTGTTAGATTAGTAGCTCAGCGCGCTTTCGAAAATAATTCATTTGTGCCAGAGTTAAACGTTTATTACCGACCATAAGATCCTGCGTTAGAGCCTCGGTTTTACCCGCTGAAAAGTGAGTTCCTTGGCGCGTTCAATCCAACTGCAATATTGAATGAAATGGCCGATATTGTCGGTAAAACTGAAGCGTCTTAGGGCAAAAATATCGTTACGCCAATGTCGGCCTATATCGATATAGCCGGGTTCGGACGAGAGCGCGGCGATCATCCCCGCCTCGTGCACCATTTGTTTTTCGCGCGCGCCAAAGTCCAGATCCGGCCGGCCGGTGGGGTAACAAAAAATGGGCACTGGATGGCGCAGTTCGTCCTGCAGTCGCTGCCAGCTTTGACTGATTTCACGGCGCGCGTCGGCCTCTCCCATCTGAGTCAAGATCAGATGCCGGCGGGTATGGGGCCCGAACTGGATACAGTCCGATTCGAGTGCGCGCGCCTGGGCCCAGGTCATGGGTTGATAGCCGATCGGCGCGCTCGCGGGCACCCTCACCCCCAAGGTGAACGCCAGTTGGTCGAGGGCCTGCTGGGTCGATTCTATCGGTTGGCTCTTTAGGTGGCTTCTAAGCGTGCGGATGAATTGGCGTTTATGGCCCTCATCGTCTAACGCTGCGGCAAAGGACCGTGCTGCAAGGCGAATATTGACGTGGCTTAGCAGGGTGCGGGTAACGATAAATTCCAGTTGATAGTCCCAAGACCAGCTCTGCTTGTCGAGCATATCGGTCGCCATAAAGAGGGTCACCGGAATACGATAGCGTTCAAACAGGGGC
Source organism: Reinekea sp. (assembly GCF_982785585.1). Lineage (NCBI taxonomy): Bacteria > Pseudomonadati > Pseudomonadota > Gammaproteobacteria > Oceanospirillales > Saccharospirillaceae > Reinekea > Reinekea sp. The sequence continues at coordinate 33,940 of NZ_CEYAVF010000034.1, forward strand.
AAGGCCAATTCGGCCTGTTCCTGAAAGCCATCGTCCAGGGTAAAGGCCACCGCACGCGGCGGTAAGGGTCGTTTATCGATCAGGGCCTGGGCCAGCTCGTGGATCGGGATGCCGGTGTAGCCGTGGTGGGTTAAATAGCTTAGCGCCCGTTCAATGAGGGCTAACGGATGGCCGCGGACGCCGTGTCTTGGGTCGGCAATGCGATGCAGCATAAAGACCGGAACGCATCGGCTGCGCACCGGTTGCATTAGCGTGCCGATAGGGTGGGCGGCCAGAGCGCGTACGGTTAATTCGGAGAGTGCTTTCCTTAACATGCTCATATTTATTCCATCAAATATAACCATTAACTTTGTCACAAAATGGAGCCTAGCAATAGAGTAGTTTTGGGATCGACTCTGCAAATTTCACTATGGAATATTTTTTATAATGGGCGGGCCGATTATTTTTGTTAGCCAGACTGGCAATTTTTGCCACAGCTTGATTAGCAATTGTAACTTGGGGTTGTCGGGGTCATGGCTGCGCGAGGCTGTCCCGACTGTCGTGGGATAATACCAATAGTGCGCCACCGGCAGGGCGCCCCATTGTTTTTTAAATCTATAGGTATTGGCGTCTTGGGTCGAGCGGCCAAAGTCAAAAAAACCATAACCCTCGGCGATGGCGTGAGCCAGGATTTGTCGGTACATCCACATGTTCATATTCAAGCCATTGACCGACCTAAGCGTGGACGCCCAGGGTATTTCGAGCACCTCCTGATAGCCCAGTAAAAATCCCACTGAGACCGGCTTGGCGTCAAGGTAACAGACCACCAAGCTGGCCTTCAATTCTCGCGCGGCTAACAGTTGGGCAAACCAGACCCTGCTATACACTGGGGTGCCCAGGTCGCGCATGTTGTGGGCGAACACTCGATAGAAGTCATCGAGCAATGCCGCGCCGCCGAAGCGCACCGCTGGTTTATGTGCCCTGGCCTTATTGACCTGCGCACGGACCTTTGCACCCAATTCGGTCTCGAGCTCGGCGTCGCGCTCCGGCAGGCGCCGAATCATGCTGACTTTTTCATCGACGCAGGGGAATGGCAGGCCTGCCAGGGTGGTGCGAATTTCGATTTGGTCCAGTGCATCCGTTGTCACCAGATTGCGCGACTGCGCGATCAGTTGCTCGGCTATATCGCGGTAGGCCGTGAGCGGCCCGCCATAATTAAAAAAGCCAACCGATACCGCCTGCCGGCCAAAGAGTCGGTTGCGAAACAGAGTGACCGGGAGGCCGCCGACGACCGTGCCCGAATCGAGCGCGAGCAAAATTTTGCAGCGATGGCCAAAGGCCGTTTGGATGGTGTTGTGAATGACCGGTAGATGATAGACACTGGCAAGGTCGGCCTGCTGCTGCACGAAATTCTGCCAGAGCGGATCTTGGGGATCGTCTAGCCAACGCCATGCAATGCTTTTACCATAGTGAGCCAAGGTTCGGGTAAAGCGACTCGGCAACTGCGTTTTTGTTGCGGCTGCCGACTCTTGTAATAGACGGGTGGTTGCCAACCGGATCTGCGCGATGGCCAGCTCGGTGTCACGCACCGTGCAGGAGATGCTGTGCATCTGTAATTTGAGGGCAGTAAGTTGAACCGCGTTCGCGCTAGCAGCCTTAAATAAGCTTGCGAGGCGACCCTTATCAGCCTGCATTTTTTTTAATTTTTTTGCTAAGGCTTGGCTCTGCTGCTGTAAAGCTTTCAACTCGCCATAGACCTGCTCCGCCAACGGCGTGGCCAGACTGGCGTTATAGGCCTGTGGATCCTTGAGTATTTTTTTGACATCCATGTCGACTTGCTCCGCAATATGATGAGCCAATTAAGTCTCTGCCCGATGCATTAAAATCGGGTAGAATCGAACTCAGAGTTTACTGAACTTAGGCCGACAAGGGTATCCACGGTCGGCCAATTGGCAAACCCCATTGGTAAAGGAGTGCCATAATGCGGTTTCGTTTCGCCCCCCCAGCAGGGGTCTCAGTCCGGGTCGGGCATTGGCTGCCATTGCTGCCGTTGCTACTGGTCTCTGCGCTGTTGCTGTGGCTGTTGAGAGACACCCTGATACCACTCCATCAACGTTGGACGGCATGGGATGGTGCCTACTCCCACGGTTATCTGTTGGTGTTAGTGTGCACGCTGATGATTGTGCGCGATCTGCTGCCCAAGCTGCATGCCAGCTCAGCCCATTGGCGCTATGTGCCATTGGTGCTAGTGCCCTCCTGGCTGTGGAGCGTTGGGTATGCCACGCAACTGGGTGTGCTGCAACAGATCGCCTTGCCGGCCCTGTTGGTCTGCCTGGTCTTGCCGGTCATAGGCTTACGGCGACTTCCCAGCCTGCTATTGCCCTTTGCATTGCTATACTTGGCCATCCCGCTCTGGGAGCTACTCCTGCCGGTATTGCGCAGTCTCACTCGTGAGGTGGCGACTGTCGGCCTGCGCGTGCTCGAGGTGCCGGCCTATATCGATGGCTTTAACGTCAGCCTGCCCTACGGCACGGTGGTGATTGCCGGGAGCTGTGCCGGCCTCAGTTATCTACTGATGGGTCTGGTGCTGGCGAGCCTAAACAGCTACTACCGGCGCCATAGCCTAAAACATAGGATCATCAGTCTTGCTCTGATGGCGCTATTAGCCCTGGTTAGTAATTGGTTACGCGTCTTTGCCCTGATCCTAATTGCCTATTATAGCCAGATGAAAAACCCGCTGGTGTATGACCACGGTAGCTTCGGCTGGTGGATTTTTGCGGCGGTGTTTTGGCTCTATTTATGGCTTATCCAGCACTTGCCAGAGCATCCCGCAGAGGTCGCTCTCACGCCGGTCTCGCCCTCATTGCGCGCAACCCTGCGCGACGGCCCTATTCTGTTGAGCACCGCCGCGTTGGCTCTGGCGCTGCCCCTGTGGTTGTTGGCGCACAGCGAGCCACGCAGCGATGCCCGGCCGAATACAGAGTTGCCCTCCGATTGGTTGGCCGTATCCGCAGCCCATGCCAATGACCAGTATCAGCCCGAATACACCGGGTTCGATCAGCCTTACTATTGGCAGACCCAATGGTCCGATCGAACCTGGTTGATTGGCCAGCTGGTCTACTTTCAGCAATATCAGGGTAAGGAGCTGATCACTGCGCGCAACCGGATAGTGCCGGTCGATACCGGTGCCATGAACCGCACCGCACTGCGCTTGCCCCAGGGGGAGCAGAGCGGATTGGGCGTGCTGATAATACCGGGCCAAACAGATCGCCTAGTGGTCTTTGGCCACCAGATCGGCAAACGCCTTGCACTCGAGCCCTGGGCTGGCAAATGGGCGCAGTTTGGTGAAGTGCTGGCCGGTCGGCCCAATGTTGCGCTCTGGTATGCCACCACCGTCTGCCGCCACCAGAAATGCTCAGCCGAACTTGCCGCCCTCAATTCTCAGCCTGCGCCGGTTCTGGGCTGGGTGACGGCAACGGCGCTCTATTGATTTTGCTTCAGAGCAACGAGCCGCCGGCACGGACCTCAGACTGGACCCTAACGCCAGCCCGATAAGCGCGCGCGAAATTTTCTCGGGCTGTCGCTGGCGTCGTTGTGCAGGGCAATACGCAACAACTGGTGCGGTTGTAGACTGCCGAGCCGGTTGATGCCGTTCTCGGTTGTTACAGCCGCCTGGTAGTGCTCTTTAACGCGCTCTAACACGGCGGTGTCAAAGTCCCCATTGGGATAACAAAACAACTTAATCGGCTGGCCCAGCCGGCGCGCCAAGCGGTCCTTGCTGGTGGCGATTTCCTGGTCCAAGACCGTCGCCGCCAGGCCCTTGTTGAGACGCCGGTGGCTGCCGGTGTGGCAACCGATCTCAACCAGGCCACTGGCCGTTAGGGCGGCCAGTTGAGTCCAGTCCATCAGCGCCGGGCCGTTGGAAGCCAACGCACGCGACCAGCCGATGGCCTCCAAGGCGCTAAATAGCGCATCTTC
>NZ_CEYAVF010000034.1:37996-41519 GCF_982785585.1 Reinekea sp.
CGCAAATGCATGGCGAATACCTCGGGGGTGACCACCATGCCAGGCTCTTCCAGGTCATAGCGGGCATCGGCTTTAGGCAGGATGCGGTGGTACATTAACACCCAGAGTTTCGCCTCTTGATTAGCTCGATTGTGTTCACCAAAAGAACTGGCGGCGAAAGTTAGCATGCCTTTAGCGCAGTATTTAATTGGACTCATCGGGTAACTCCCTAGGGCTTAAAATAGTGCTGGAGCTCATGCCAAAAGGGTTTCAGATCACCGAGCCGATTGACCTCGAATCGTTGATTGCGAAAACGGGGCGCAGCAAAGTCGACTAAGCGTTTCAATTTGGCCCGAAACGAATGGGGCCGCTTCAAAAAAATATAGAGGCTGTCCAGGTCGCCCATCAACCACCGTAGACGTTGTTGTACATTATAGTGATTGTTGGCGACTATCGGCTCACCGAAAAAACCGCTCACCAATTGCATCGGGAAATTAACCCCCGCATCGATCGCCAATTGTAAGGAGCCCCAGAAGCGAGTGTTCACTTCCATCAGATAGGGCGTACCGTCCTCAGCGATGCGAAATTCGACCATGGCCACGCCGTGCCAGTTCGCCGCTGAGAGCAGGGCACTGGCATGTGCCTGCAGGCGCTGGTCAACCTTAGCCGCCTGACTCAACACGCTAACGCCGCCCTCCGGCGGTTTTTCGCGCAGCCGTTGGTGCGCAAAGAACTGTATTGCTTGACCCTGATGGTAGAGACAAAAGAGCCCCGCGCCCTGGCCGGGGATAAATTCTTGCAGCATAAAGGGATGCTCGGCTAAGTAGCGATCGGACTGGCATACGCGGTTAAAATCCTGCGCCGAGTGTAACACTCGCACGTGCGTGCTGAGCCACCGATCGCCGAGAAAAATCTTCGACAGGCTGGGTTTTAGAACCACGGGATAGACCAGAGTGGTCGGATCCAGTTCGGCCAGTCGAGTGTAAAATCGGCTGAGTGGAACCGGGATGCCGAGCACTTGAGCGGATCTCACCAAGCGACTCTTATCGGCCAGTTGCATCACCCGTGAATAGGGTGCAAAGGCCATGGGCAAGTCGGGTAATCGCTCGGCATTTATCAGCAGTAATTGACTGGTCACCTCGGTGGTAGGGATCACCAGGTCGAACTGTCCGTTTAGACAGTTGGCCTTGACCCAGCACACAAAGGCCTCTGGCTGGTCGACAGGGCTGGGGTAGCGCAGGTAGCAACTGGCGTATTTTGACCGACCCGCGAGGGCCGTGGCGCTGACATCGGCAGTGACCAGGCGGGCGCTTCGATAATGCGATCCCAAGGCGCGGGTGACCGCGAGGGCGCTGCGTTGGTCGGCATCCATAACCAAGATAGTTCGCTGATTCGAATCCATTCGATATCGCCTAGTAATTTCTCGGCAGTGTATACCAAATAAACTGCCCCGGGGAGGGGTAGGCATGAGGACCGGATCACTCACGTCAAAAAAATAAAAGGCACAACAGTGACAAGGCGTGATCAACCTATTGGGCCGTTCTATTTGACAGCTATGCAGATAAGAACGCCAACCCTCAGGCTCAGGAGGTTTAGCCAAGACTGCAAAGGTAAACTGGTTCACAAAAACGAAAAAAAATAACATGACCGGTGAATTCAAGCCAAACACTATTAGCTTTTACAGGTTCCAGGTCGTAAGCTTTAGCCCTTATTGTTTTCACTGGATCAATGGAATGACCAGTCCCAAGCCAACTATTTTGCATGTTATCGACACCACCGGTCCCGGTGGTGCCGAGACCGTGTTTCTCAATTTAGCCGATGCGCTGCGTATCGATGGCTACTCGACACTGGCCCTGATCCAGGGGCCGGGTTGGTTGCAACAGCAACTTCAAAACCGGCAAATCCCCTTTGTGATCATAGCGCCCAGTGGTTGGCTCTCTATTGGCTACTATTGGGCCGTCTATAGATTAATGAAACAACACAACGTTAAGTTTGTTCAAGCCCATCTGCTCGGGTCCGCTTTAACATTTGCCTTATTGCACCTAGTGACTGCCATACCGGTCGTGGCCACCTTGCATGGCCATGTGGATGTGGATCCCAATGAGCGCTTTGTGGCGCTAAAACGATGGCTGCTGCGTAGAGGTTTGCATAGGGTGGTGGCAGTGAGTCGCCAATTAGCTGAGTACCTGGCCGACCGGAAGCTATTTGGTCGGCACCAGCTCGTGGTGATACACAATGGTATTGACGTTGCTCAGTATCAGGTAGCCAGGAGTGGACGGCTGCAACAGGAACTGAGCTTGCCGGCACAGGCCAAGTTGGTTGGCAGCATTGGCAATATTCGGCCGGCTAAGGATTATCCCAATCTTATCCAGGCTGCCGCGGTGCTATTGGCGCACAACTTAGATGTCCATTTTGTCATCGCAGGCCATCCCAAGGAACCCTTGCAATCGAGTCTGTATGCCTTAGTGAGTAAGTTGGGCATAGACAAAAATATACATTTTTTAGGTTTTATGGCGGACACCGCCGAATTTCTGGCTCAATTAGATGTCTTTGTATTGGCCTCAAAAAGTGAGGGGTTTTCAATTTCCACCTTAGAGGCAATGGCCGCCCGAGTGCCCATTGTCGCGACACGATGTGGCGGGCCAGAAGAAATACTGCGCCCCGATATCGATGGTCTGCTTGTCGAGACCTCCTGCCCGCGACAACTCTCGAGTGCAATAGCGCAACTGCTTGAACGGTCTACCACTGGCCCCTCAAGCATTGGACCCTTTGTGGCCAGTGCCTACGATAGGGTGACATCGGACTTCAGTCTAACGTCCATGATTGAACAATACAGGGCTCAAATTCAGACTGATATGCTCAACCTAAGGTAGGGTCATTGTTGATGAAAATGCTGAGCGCCATCCCCAGACAAATAAACAGTCGCTTTGGCTCAAAGCAGGGTTTAGTGAAATATGTGTATTTTGGCGTGCGCATGCTACTCGGCAGCTATGGTCGTTTCGATGTAAAAAAACTTGGTAGGCCGCATAGGTTAGTATTTGTCTGCTCGGGTAATATCTGCAGAAGCCCCTTTGCGGAGGGCGTGGCCAAAAAGGTTGGCTATAGCGCGATATCCTTTGGGCTCGATACCCGAGGTGGCGATGCGGCGGATGCTCGCGCCATGGCTATTGCCGAGCAAGAGGGCATCGATCTAAGGACCCATAGAACCACTAAGGCCTGCGACTATGTGCCGCACGTCGGCGACCTGATTGTGGTCATGGAGCCAAAACATTTAGCCTTATACAAAAAACTCAAGCTCAATGCTCCCGTTACGCTGTTGGGACTGTACGGACCGAAGAGTCTGCCCTATATTCAAGATCCCTACTCAGCGAGTGAGGCATATTTCGCTCGATGTCAAAAAATAATATTGCATAAAACAACCAAGCTTATTGAATATGTCTCGCAGTAACCCTAGCTACACGTTAGAGCGATTTTATTTTATCAATATAAAACCCATGTGGTTTTATTTTTGGCATGAACACCCTGCCTTTTGGTGCATCTGCGG
>NZ_CEYAVF010000035.1:0-22590 GCF_982785585.1 Reinekea sp.
CTCCTAAAAAAACGAAAAACCCGCAGTCTAACGGCTGCGGGTTTTTTTATGCCTGTTCGAAAAAAATATGTTGGAAAAGAAAGGTAGTAGTCGATGGGATTGCTTATAGGGCTTTACATGCGTCAATATAATGACTAATAGTCATCCGATTTCGCCAAAATAAGATCACTAAAGGGTTTTGCCCAATTGCGCCTTTAAGGCGGCGAAGGTCTGTTGTTTGATCGAATTCTCCAGCTCGATGGGCTCGCCATGCGGTATCAGCATCGAATTGTCCAAATTAGCCGTACCTTGGCTAGGCAGGCTTGCATCGGCCCCGGCATCGATATAGGTTTGTAAGATTAGAGCGGCTTCAATAGAGCCTTGAATCTTGTCTTCAGCGCCCGACCACTCTTCAATGCGTGCTTCCAATTTCGTGAGCACGGCCTGAACGTCAGGAGCCGTCGGTTTCTTATCACTTAACCAACTTTGAGCGCTGTCAGCGGATGTAGACATGGGAACCTCGATAATATTACTGAATGATGAAACGGGTTTTGTCCGATTATATCCCGATTGGATAAGCAATGCGGATGAAATATTCGCCGGCTTAGCCGAGGCTATCGACTGGCAAAGCCGAACAATCCGCTTGTTCGGCAAGTCCCACCCTATTCCGCGTCTAGAGCGCTGGATCGGTGAGACCGGCGTCGGCTATCGGTACAGTGGTCAGGACTATGTAGCAGACGGATGGCCTAGGTTATTGGTTTCTTTGCCCGCTGCCTTGCTCGAACAGTTTGGCTGGCACAGCAATGGCGCTCTGCTGAACTATTACCGCACCGGTCAGGATAGCATGGGCTGGCACGCCGATGATGAACCCGAACTGGGCGATAACCCCAATGTCGGCATCCTATCATTGGGCCAGGCACGCTCCTTTCAGTTGCGCCGCAGTGCCGACCATCGGGACAAACTATCGGTTGAGCTGGGTTCTGGCAGTCTACTATGGATGTCGGGACCTACCCAGGTTAATTGGCAGCACAGCTTACCTAAACGCGCCAATCAGGGCGCGCGGATCAGCTGCACCTTCCGAAATATTCGGCCCGAACAATAGGGCCCAGGTAAGGTGGCTCTATGCGCTCGGATACTGGTAAGTGAACGGGAGCGGGCTTTATAGTATCCGGTTTGAGATAGGCCGTACGATAACCAAAGTAAAGTCGAACTCAGCGACCCGATTAACGTAAGATACTGTCTTTGCAACCTAAGGCTGCCAAACTAGTGTCCATTCATGGGTTTGGCGAGTCGGATTAACAGGAAGGAGGTCGAAATGGCCGAAGTGGTAAAGAAACTGATTGAACTGCTCCAGTTGGAGGCGCTCGGGAACAACAAATTCCGTGGCCATTCCCAGGATCTGGGCTTTGCCAAGCTGTTTGGCGGTCAGGTGATCGGTCAGTCCTTATCCGCAGCGGCCCAAACCCTGGAAGGGCGTTTTCCGCATTCGTTGCATGCTTACTTTATTCGCCCCGGCGATGCTCATCATCCGATCGATTTTGCCGTCGAGAGCGTCCGCGATGGCCGGGCTTTTAGCGTGCGCCGGGTGATTGCCAGCCAATTTGGGAAACCGCTACTGGCGATGACGGCCTCTTTTCAGGTTGCCGAGACCGGTTTCAGTCACCAAGTGGCGATGCCCAATGTGCCGGGCCCTGAGGTGTTAGAGCCGGAGCTGAAAATTTATCGTGATCACGCTCACGAGATCCCGGAAAAAGTCCGTAATCAGTTTACCGCCGATCGGCCGATTGAATACCGAATCGTTGAGGCGCAAAACCCGTTTCGGCCGCGGCACGGCATTGCCAAGCGGCATATGTGGATTCGGTCGACGGCGCCACTGCCCGATGATCCCTTGATACACCAATCAATGCTGGCCTATACCACCGACTATGGCTTTCTAGAAACGGCTTTGATGCCGCATGGGATCTCTATCGCGCAACCGGGCCTGATTCTCGCCAGTCTGGATCACGCGATCTGGTTTCATCGTCCCTTTCGGCTCGATCAATGGCTGCTCTATGTCGCCGATTCACCCTCTACCAGTGGTGCGCGCGGCTTCGTGCGCGGGCAGATATTTGATCAACAGGGCAACCTAGTCGCCAGTACCACTCAGGAAGGCCTAATCCGCTTGGAGGATTCATAACGTGAATGAAATTACCTTGGCAATCACCGGGGCATCCGGCGCTCCCTACGCTCATCGGCTGCTCCAGGTGCTGCTCGATAAGCAGTGGCACGTCCATCTGCTGATCTCTAAGGCTGCCATGATGGTGGCTGCCGTAGAACAGGGCGCGCCCTGGCCGAGCAATCACGACAAGCAAACCGCCTTCGTGCGCCGAGAAATTTCCGACCAGGGTCGGCTCAGTCTTTATGGCAAGGACGACTGGATGAGTCCGGTTGCCAGTGGCTCCGGCGCACCCGAGACCATGGTGGTGTGTCCCTGTTCTACTGGGACCTTGGCCAGTATCGCGACCGGGCAGTGCGATAATCTAATCGAACGCGCAGCCGACGTGGTGCTCAAGGAGTCTGGTAAGCTCATCTTAGTGCCGCGGGAAACGCCCTTGAGCGAGGTTCATCTGGAGAATATGCTTAAACTACGCCGAGCCGGAGCGGTAATCCTGCCGGCCAGCCCAGGTTTCTATCATCAGCCGCAAACAATCGACGATCTGGTCGATTTTATTGTCGCGCGTATTTTGAAAAGTGCTGGCATTGAGCAGGACCTTGTCCGTCCCTGGGGTCACTCGGTAACTGCGTCAGACGTCAGTGCCGATTAACTCGGTCAGTAATTCAACCCTAGCTTGGTCCATGGCCGCTCCGATGGCTTTGCCGGTGAGACCCTGCTGAACAAAGGGTGCGGCCGCTATGGTCAAGCAGGCCGATGCATAACGGCTAAGCAAGTCACGTTGTGGGTAATTAAAACGTTCGAAGCCAGAACGGCCGTAAAAATCTGCCGCGCACGCCAAGCCAAATTGTTCGACCCGACTGGGTTGACGGAACGCGTTGAGATTTTTCAGTAAGTCCAAGACCGCAACCGGTGACTGTTCGCTCAGGCGATGGCACAGGGTATGGTGGCGGGCGACCGTTTCGGCCAACAGCGCGGGCCCCTTTGGCCATTTCATCCGTTTGGCAATGTCGCGCAATAGGTTTGCGCCCAGTTGCTCATGGCCATGATGGGACGGCAACATGGTTGCCTCGGTCAGGCCCTTGCCCAGATCGTGGCACAGGGTGGCCAATAGCACCTCCACATCGTCTGTTTGGGTGCGCGCCCAGTCTAAGGCCTTGAGCGTATGCAGGCCGGTATCGACCTCCGGATGCCAACGCATGGTTTGGGGCACGCCAAAGAGACGGTCTAGTTCTGGGAACAAACCCGCTAGGGCCGTGCAGCGTTTGAGGACCTTAAAATACTCACTCGGTGTGGTTTCGCCCAGGGCCCGGGACATCTCAGTCCAGACCCGTTCCGCGACCAGATGCTGCAATTCGCCGCTGTCGGCCATAAGCCGCAGCAGGTCTTGGGTGTCTTTGGCAATGGTGAAACCCAGGTGGTGAAAGCGCGCGGCAAAGCGCGCGATGCGCAAGACTCTCAGCGGGTCTTCACGAAAGGCCGGCGAGACATGACGCAACCTGCGCTTGTCCAGATCGGCCTTGCCATTAAAGGGGTCTATCAAGCGGCCCTGATCATCCTCGGCCATGGCATTAATGGTCAGATCACGACGCGCCAGATCCTCCTCCAGAGTCACACTGCTGTCGAATTCGACGCTAAAGCCTTGGTAACCCAAGCCCGTCTTACGCTCAGTGCGCGCTAGGGCATATTCTTCCTTAGTCTGCGGATGCAAAAACACTGGAAAGTCAGCCCCGACCTGCTGATAGCCGAGCGCCTTAAGCTGGTCGGGATGCCCGCCCACGACGACCCAGTCGCGGTCTTGGGTCGCTACGCCCAATAGTTTGTCGCGGACGGCACCGCCCACCAAATATATTTGCATGCTGTCCTACGAAATAAACAAAACGTGGGTCCATTATAAACAGAAACGCCCCGTAAACGGGGCGTTAGTCTGATTAAGCTAGCAATTGATGCCTTACCAAGAAACTTGCAGATTGACCGACAGGCCAAAGTCGCGCAATAACTGGTCACCGGTGGTCAGGGCCGAGCTCAGTTCGCCATCGGAAATATCGGCGATCACCTGACCATAGTCGGCGCTGAAGGCATCGAAGGGCACCCAAAACGCGAGGTTTAGGCCGGTACCGAAGGGCGTAAGACCCAAGCCTGTGGTAAAGACGCCAGTCTCTGCTGGATCACTAACATTCCAGCGAGCGCCGGCACGCAGCGCGGCATGACCCCAGAGGCTGAGTTCGCCACCCATGGACAACTCGCGCGTGGGAATACCGAAGTAGAAAGCCGAATTGTTGGTAACATCAAGATCGACACCGACGGTACTGAAGTCGGTGTGATGGGAGACGCCAAGACGCATTTTCGGCCGCAGATTGACTTCCACGCCCAGCGGAGAGGTCACCGTATAGGGAATGATGTTCTTAATCGTGGCACCGGCCTTGACCCGACCGTGGAAGTCCCACTCCTTGGCGATACCGATATCCAAATTCGCCTTCACTATTGGCGTCAGATCCTGGCCAATACCGCTGGTATCGACTGCCTCGACACCGAAACTCTGATCTTCAATCAATATCACTTGCAACTTTGGGGTGAGGCCAATTGAGACCGTCTGGCCTTGTATGACCACTTCTTTAGCTACTGAAACGCCGACCTCTTGGATCGCCGCCAGTGCAACCCGCACCGTACTGGTGAGGTCGTCAGTAGACACAGCCGGTGTACCGTCGACAATAATGCCATTTGGTCCGTCGTAGGTGTTGACCGAATCCAAGGCTGTGGTCAGCCCGCCGGCCAGTTCGCTCAAGGCGGTAACCGAAGCGCCTAAGACGGCAACAGAGCCAGATGTGGCATCAGTTATTTCTGCTTGAGCGGCATTCACTTTAGCGACCGAACCGGCAACAGTTGGATCGGTATTTTCTACTACGAGCTTAGCCGCGGCAATTTCATCAACATCACTGATGCCATCACTGTCCCCGTCTGGAGCGGGGTTTGCCAAGCTAGGTGGCGTTAATTGGAAGAATGCCACGTTTTCACTGATAATAGTAAGCTGCGCATTAAGCTCGGTGACGGCGGTGTTCAAAGCGGTTAAGTCAGTCTGCACCGCGGTTAGATCGGTTACTAGATCTGAGGTGGTCGAGGTGTTGGTTGAAATAGTTCCCGCGACATCTCCAACGGATGTGGTGGCTTCGGTGAGCAGACCGTTCGAGTCCTCGACCGCATTGGCCAAAAAAGTCGTATCATTGGGGGTTAAGTTAAGTGCCGCACCGACCTGTATGGAGTTGGACAGATGGATGCCAAAACCGAAGTTGCGCGACGGCAGGGCAAAGGAAATGGGTAACACGCTTGCTTCCACATAGGCGTCCTTCGCCGCAAAGGATTCCAACCAATTGATCAGGTCATCGGTGACTTCGTTCAGATCGGTGGTGGTCGTTGTTGATAAGGATGTAAGCTGAGTCTGCACACTAAGTGTGTCGGTTGATATAACCCCCAAGGTCGTGTTGGTAACGCCTAATTCAGAATTAGTATTGGTTATATCGGTCGAGACATCGGTCAATGAAGACTGCAAGGCCGTTAGCGAGAGTAAAAACGCAGCTGTTGCTGTTAAGGGATCTTCTGCAGGTATAGTTAGGTTTGTATTGGCATTGAATGAACCGGTAAAACCCAAGCTAGCCACCGAGGTCTGCAAAGAGTCACCCAGTTCGATTAGGCCGCCAGTACCGCTAACCTCTGTCTCGAGGGTAGAGAAAATGTCGACACCGCGATTAATAATATCCTCCTCGAGGAAATCATTGGCGATCGCTCCGAAACCGCCCACCTTGGGGCTAAGTGCCACGACATCTATATCGAGTGAAAACAATTCTCGGCGTAAACTGGTGGCCAGCAGCGCTGGGTTCATAATCGAGGCTTGGCCCGCGTCCGCAGACGATACGCCGATACCACCCATGGCGAAGGTGCGCGAATCACCCGCATTGTAGGGGGTCGCAAAGGCCGACCCGGCCATCATTATGGCGACGCAGAGCAGTGTTTTTTTCATAAATAGGGTCCAATTGCTAATTAAAGTAGATAAACCAAGCGCAGTTGTTCAACTGAATCGCGTAAAAGGATCAGTTCTTGAAAATGACAATAACGTCAGCTTTGAGTCAGTATGGTGCAGTTTTGACCAAAAGTCGCTTAACTTTCACCGTTCTTTTACCCCCCTTTCACCTTTTTTTAAGCTGTTTCAGGTCATTTACCCGCCTTACATCCCTGATTGCCGCAGCCATAAGGCTAGCAAAATAAGCCTAAGGCTTTGTTTATAGGCGCCGATAACAGTGTCATTAGCGCAATCAAGCCGCATCGGGATGGAGTTCAGTATGACTATTCGAAATTTGATCATTGGCCTTATCGTATTGGCCTTTACCAGCGGGTGCAGTCTGTTACCCGTTAGCAAGCAGAAAAAAGTAGATGAGATCGTCGCTCAGGTGAAGCAGATCAATGAAAAGCTGCCACCGATGGAACCGATGGTCTTGCGCGCGACCGGCTATGCGGCGATTAATCCGACCGCCCGGGGTTTGACCGATGTGCAGAAGCGACTCTTGGCGATGCGCGGCTCCAAGCTGGATGCCTATCGTACCTTGGCAGAGCGCGTCTATGGCACGCAAATCATCGGTAGCTCGACGGTCGAAAATCTGGTCGTGCAGAACGATCAATTCCGAGCCTTTGTTGATGCCACCATCCTCGGTGCCAAGGTGGTTTATCAGGACATGATGGCCGATGGCAGCTATGAAACCATGGTCGAAATGATAATTGATCAGGGTTTCCGTAACTGTTTGGCCAGTCAGACTACCGGCAAGCGCAATACCGGTTGTGCCTCGGACGCGGTGCACGATCTTGATTCCCTCGCGCGTAACAGTGGTCCGGCCTCACAAGGTGTCGGCGCAGCCAGCTCGGGTCTGTACTTCATCGAATAATCGACCTTCAGGAGGTTTGTTGTGCTCAATCTATCTAAATTTACAGCCCTCCTGATGGTCTTGGCATTGTGCCAGGGCTGGGTTTGGGCTGAAGCGAAGGCGCTGGTGCCGATCGATGCGAACGGCGTGGCCGAGATCGAGTATAACGATATCAACAGCGCCCGGGTTCGGGCGATGCGCAACGCCATTGAAAACGCCTCGATGCAGGTAAGCGCTAATATTCAAAGCACTCAGGTGATGGAAAACGGCAACCTCACAGTGGATCACCTGCGCATCCACTCGGCTGCCAAGGTGACCGATATACAGGTTATTTCGGAAGGTAGAGACGGCGACTACTATCGGGTCAATATTATGGCTCGGGTGGCACCGGATAAGATTTGCGCCAATGTTATGGCCAATCAGTATTACAAATCGGTCGCCATCACCGGCTTCGCCATGGAAAATCCACAACATTCTACCCTTGGGCATCTGGGCTCGGTCGATCGCTCCCTACCGGCCTTGTTGGTCAACGATATCAACAGCCGTCAGGGCCTGCGCGCACTGAGCGCGAACTATATGACCCTGTACCCCAATACACCTAATGCGCCGACCCAAATCTCGCCACGCATGACCTTGACGCGCGCGGTAACAGCGGCCAAAGATCTCGGTGTGCAGTTTGTGGTCTCCGGTGTGATCCGCGATATGGCCATGGAAAATCCGGATGCTCCACGGGCCAACAACTGGGATCGTTGGCTCAAGAAGGTCGGCATCACCAAGGCTAAACGTACGCGCCATTTTGTCTTCGACCTGTATGTTCACGATGGCTACTCAGGGGCTTTGGTGTTCCAGAGCCGATATCGGACCTACGGTTTGTGGAATGAAAAAAATAACAGCATCATCGGCTTTGGTACGGGTAGATTCTTTGCCACCGACTACGGTCAAGAGGTTCGGCTGTTGTTGGATCGAGCGGTCACCGATTTGCAGGCCAACATCCAGTGTCAGCCTTTTATGGCGACCATTGCGCAAGTCGACGGCAAACGAATATTCGTTTCCAGCGGTGCTGAGAGCGGATTGCGGCCGGGGGATTTTCTATCGGTCTACCGCACCAGCCAGAAATTCGATCGTCAAGGCGATAGCTTTTGGCAAATCAGCGATACCCGACTAGTCGCCGAGGTCAAGCAGGTTCAGCCATACTATGCCGTGGCAGAACTGGCCATCGATTCGGAACGACTCAACCTGCAAGTGGATGATCTGGTTATGGCCTGGTAGCCACGATCGGCTCAGAGCTTAGCTGACATAGCTGCAAAAGCCGGTTCATCGAACTGGCTCACCAACCCCTTGATGTCGCAACAAAAGCGAACCTGAGTATCCAGGTTCATCAAGGTCATATGATTACCCCAAACATAGCCGGTATCGAGTGCGATCATCTGCGGATCGTCGGTCCGACCCATCAAGGCCGCCCAATGGCCGAAAACAAGTCGATGCTTACGTTTTTCCGTCGGCCAAGCAAACCAAGGCCGCATGCCCGCGGGTGCGGTATCGATCGCCGACTTGGAGTTGAATTCGAGTTTCGCTTGGTCATCGCAAAAGCGCATGCGGGTAAAGGCATTGACTATATAGCGCAGCCGCTCCATGCCATCGAGTGAGTTCTTCCACAACCTAGGGTCGTTGCCATACATATTAGCCAGAAAGACCTGTCGGGTCTTCGGCTTGGCCAACACCTGTTCCAATTCCTGCGCTAACTTAGCGGCCTTCTTGTCGGACCAGAGCGGTGGAATGCCGGCGTGGGTCATGGTCAACTGGCGCTCGGTATCTTGAATCAACATCGGCTGGTGCGCCAGCCAAGCCAGTAGCTCGGGAGCGTCCGGGTGATCGAGGGTGGCGGCGATGTTTTTATCCTTGCTCGGCTGACCCAATTGGTGCAACGCGAGCAGATGTAAATCGTGATTGCCCAGCACGGTTTGGGCGGCCGAGCCGAGGTTCTTGACGAAGGCCAAACAGCCGATCGAGTCCGGCCCCCGGTTGACCAGGTCGCCGGTCAGCCAGAGTCGGTCGTGCAACGGGTCAAAGCCGACGTGATCGAGCAAGGTGGTCAGCGGACTCAGGCAACCCTGCAGGTCACCGACAGCATAGAGGGCCATAGCGGGTTATTGGCTTATATGGTTGGCGATGCGAACAAAGGTTTCGATCGATAGGGTTTCAGCTCGATGACTGGGTTTAATACCCAAATCGACCAAACCCTGGACATCAATCAGTTCCTGCAAATTGTTCTTAATGGTTTTGCGCCGCTGGGCGAAAGCCGCCTTAACCACTCGCGCGAACATCTCAAAGTCCTTGGCCGGATAGGGTATGGTCTTGCGCGGGGTGAGCCGAACGATGGCCGATTCGACCTTGGGCGACGGGGTGAACGCCTCTGGTGGCACGGTGAACATGTAGCGGGTTTCACAGCGATACTGCATCATAATACCGAGCCGACCGTAGGCATTTTCGCCGGGGGCGGCACAGAGCCGCTGCACCACTTCCTTTTGCAACATGAAATGCATATCAAAAATCAGGTCGGAATTCTCCAGTAGATGGAACATCAACGGCGTCGAGATATTGTACGGCAGGTTGCCGACCATACGCAGTTGACGGTTATCGGTGGCCAGGGAGCGGTAATCGAAGGTCAGCGCATCGGCCTCATGAATGGTTAAGCCCGGATAATTAACAAATTGGGTGCGCAAAATCGGGATCAGATCGCGATCGAGTTCGACCACCTCAAGCACACCGTCCAGGGCCTTCAAGAGCGGCGCGGTGATGGCACCCTGACCGGGTCCAATTTCGACCACATGTTGGCCGGGTTTGGGCGCGATACTGCTAACGATCCGGTCGATCACGAAGAAATCGTGGAGAAAGTTTTGGCCAAATCGTTTCCGTGCTTTATGCATGCTGCTGTTCCCGTTGTTCAGCCATATCGAGCGCCGATTGCAGGGCCACGTCAAGTGACCCTAGGTCTGCCTGACCGGTTCCCGCCAGATCGAGCGCGGTACCATGGTCGACAGAAGTTCTGATAAAGGGTAGACCGAGGGTAATGTTGACGGCATTGCCAAAGCCGCGATATTTTAATACCGGCAAGCCCTGATCGTGGTACATCGCCAACACGGCATCGGCCCGCTCAAGGTAATGGGGTTGGAATAGGGTATCCGCCGGCAAGGGGCCTTGCGTCGCAATACCCTCTTGCGCCAACGCAGCCAAGGCTGGGATGATGGTGTCGATCTCTTCGCGCCCCAGATGGCCGCCTTCGCCGGCATGCGGGTTCAAGCCTGAGACCAGGATGCGCGGCGCGGTACAGCCGAAGTCTTCAATTAGCGCGCGATACAGGATGCGGGTAACCCTTTTAAGGGTTGGCTGATCGATGGCCGCGCTAACCGCGCTTAAGGGTAAGTGCGTGGTCACTAACGCCACGCGCAGGCCCTCTGTGGCCAGCATCATCACTACTTCCTCGACGCCGCAGCGATCGCGTAGGTACTCGGTATGGCCGCTGAAGCTTAAGCCGGCATCGCTGATAATGCTTTTTTGCACCGGCCCGGTTACCAGGGCCGAAATCTGCCCGGCTAGGGCCAAATCGGTCGCTAGGTCGAGGGTGGCAAGCACATAGGCCGCGTTGGCTACCGCCAGTGTACCCGGCATCACTGCCTGTGCCATGGGCACATCCAACACCCAGAGCGTGCCAACCCGGAACGGCAATTCAGTCAGAGGGCGGTCGCCGATGGCGCAGAGCTCGAGCGTTACGCCAAGAATGTGGGCTCGTTGCTGCAACATTGCCAGATTGGCGATGACAAAGTAGGGCCGATCGGTACCTCGGGCACACCACTGCAGCACTATATCCGGGCCAATGCCCGACGGTT
Source organism: Reinekea sp. (assembly GCF_982785585.1). Classification (NCBI taxonomy): domain Bacteria; kingdom Pseudomonadati; phylum Pseudomonadota; class Gammaproteobacteria; order Oceanospirillales; family Saccharospirillaceae; genus Reinekea; species Reinekea sp. The sequence continues at coordinate 10,929 of NZ_CEYAVF010000035.1, forward strand.
CACCGGGGGTGATGGCGATTGGCCGAATCAAGGGCGCATCTCTATATAGGACTCAGCGCGCAACTCTGTCTGCCAGCGCTGCACCGCATCGGTGTAGCGTCGTTGACTGAGTTGGTTGCGCACCTGGTTGCGTAACACATCGACGCTGACATCGCGCGTGCGGCTGTCTTCAACGCGCAAAATATGGAAACCAAAGGGCGACTCAAACACCTCGGACACCTGATTGAGCTCAAGATCGCGCGCCACCTGGGAAAACTCGGTTACATAGTTATCTAGAGTGTTCCAACCCAGATCGCCACCCAGACCCTTGGTGCCATCATCCTGGCTAAACTGGTCGGCCAGCTGGGCCATGTCCACCCCGTTGAGTATCTGCGCGCGCAAATCGCTCAACAGCGCCTGGGCCGAACGTCGATCGAACAGGGCATCGGTTTTAATCAGCAGATGGCGAATCGAGTATTCACGGATATTCACCGACTCGGCGGCCGTTTTGGTGATCAGTTGCGCCAGATGTAGGACGCCATCCTTTTCGATCAGCACCGCTTCCCGATCTTGCAAAACTGGAACCAGGGTGCGGAAAATAGAGGGTATATCGGCCAAGGCTCGAAAGCCCAAGTCTTTACTGCCAACTTCGGCGAGCAGATCGTCACCCTGATTGAGACGTTTGACTAGGCTCTCAGCCTGGTCTCGCTGTTGGGCCTCAAAACGCCGATAGGCGAGCTGATATTCGGTATCCTTGAGTGACTGGCCAGACTGACTGTTTAGAAAGCGGTCGACCTCGGCATTGGAGACGAAAATTTGCCGGCCAACGATTTGCCGCTGCAGCGCGCTGATGGTCAGTTCGTTGCGAATTTGTTGACGAAAATCATCGACATTACGGCCGCTATCTTGCACCGCGTTGAGCAGCTCGTTGGTGCTGATATTCTGATTTTTGGCGATATTGGCCAGGGCTTCATCGACTCGCTGTTCGGGCAGAATCAGATTGCCGCGTTTGGCCAGTTGCAGCTGTAATGACTCAAGGATCAGGGCATCGAGTATCTGTTGTGAGAGCGCCGTATCATTGGGCAACACGCCCGGGTTGGCCTGATATTGGGCCTTAATCGATGCGACGCGCGCGGCCAGCTCCGCGCGGGTGACCACGTCGTCATTGACGACCACCGCGATGGTGTCGAGTGTTTGGGCGAATGTCGCAGTGCTGAGCCAGAGTAGGGCACTCAGCAAGCCATAATGCAGTCTAGAGATCTTAGTCATAGTTCCCAGTCTTTTAACGATAGTTAAAGAGTTTGCCCGAATAGCCAAAATCCAGGCGATTGAGTATGTCCTCAATGGTGCCGGCACCGGCGGCCAGTCCTTTGAGCGTAAATTCAAAAAAATAACGCCGCTCGACCAGCAGTGGAAAGAGCGAAACGCTTTCGTCGTCAATATCGGTCACTTCTAACGCAGCGAGGCGAATATTCCAGCAGCAATTGTCGTAGTCGATGCCATAGAGTACCTGCTGGACCCTGAAATCCGACCACTGCGGGTCGAGATCGGTGGTCTGTGCTTGAGCATAACCGATTAGGGCGACATTTTGCAGAATTGGCACATAGGCACCGGCATTGAGGCTGTGGGTCAGTTCTGAATCGATAACAGCCTTGTCGGCGGACAGTTGCATGAACGCCTGGCCCGAGGGCCGATAATTGGCCGCCAGCGCGAACAGATTGAGCTGATCCCACTCGTGCGCGACGCTGGCCGAGGCCGTCAGTGATAGGTCCCGGCTTAGGTTCAGTTCGCTACTGCCCAGCCAATCGCTGTATTCCGGCTGCCAATCCGCATCGATATCTGCCACACCCGTGGTCAAGAGCCGTTCCTGGGCCAACTTAATGCCCTTTTGAGCCGTCAGGTTGAGGACCAGTCGGTCATCCCCGGTCCAGTTCAGGTCGTAACTCAGGCTGGTGGATAAGCGGCTTAGATCGCCGATCCGGTCGACACTGCTATAGCGGCTGGGGCTAAACAGGGTGAAGGTCGTTGTTTCCGTACTATCTAAGATCGGCGCGGCCTGCTCGGTTAAGGGTGCATAGGCGTAATAGAGCCTTGGCTTTAAGGTCTGTTGCCAGTGCTGACCGCGCAGGCTCAGCTTCAGGCCCTGATCGAGGCTCGCACGCCAAGCCAGTTGGTTGATATTGTCGCCGCCATAGGCCGCTTTTAAGTCATAGCCCAGGTCGTTGTCGATATCATAGGCGGTGGCGAAGCCCTCGACACTCGGCCTAAAGTAGCCCCAACCGGCATCGAATGGCCGGGTCAGGGCTAGGGCGCCGTGAAAACGGTGACTCTGGTCGGCCAAGGCTAGGGTGTCGTCGACTAATGCGGCCTCTGCCAGAGTGGGCAGTGGATCTCCAGCCGGTGTTGCCGCCAGCGCGGTGGTTAGGGCGTTATCTAACAGGAGGGTCTGTTGTGCGGCGGGCAAGGCGCGAGTAAAGAGGCCGTAGCTGAACCGTTCGCTGCTCTGCAAACCAAGTGTTTGCCAGGCGCTCTTATGGACCAAGCTCAACTCCGGCTGCTTGATTAACTCATAGTCGCTGGCGCTAACCGGCTTGGTCACCTGATCGAAGGGTTGCTGGGTCTGGTAGAGCAGTTGTGCAGAGTTCCCAGCCTTGGCGGTGGTAAGAGTGCTGTCGAGGGTCTGAAATTTTTCGGCGCTGTCGATGACCGGCTGTGTATAGGCCAGTTTTAGGCCATTGCTGCGTGTCCCAAACTGTTGCTTCAGCGCAAAGTTGGCGACCTGTTGGCTGACTTGAGCGGCCCCAGGCTTAAAGGTCGGGTCGTAGTTTTGATCGCTGACCCAGCGGGCTGAAAAATCATAACCCAAGGTGTCCGTCAGCGCACCGGACTGCTTATGCGCCAAGCTCCAGCGGCTGAGATCGCTGACCGGCTCGACCAGCGTCGAGTCCGCTTCGGTCGCCAAGGTATTATCGGTTGGCGTCGCCAGCTGGAAACCCCAGTCGCTGATGCCGTTGTGGCGCTCGGTCAGAAAGCGAAACTCGTTATTGAGCAGCAGGCCGTATAAGGGTTGATAGTCCAGCGTCACGGTGTCATCGACATTGCTGGCCAGATTTAGGTAGTAGGGTTGCGAATAGCCGGTGCCGAAGGTTGGAATTAAAACACCGGTCCGCGCCTGACCATTGACCGGAAAGCTGATATAGGGGATGTAGAGTACGGGCAGCCTTTGTATCTCAAGGCGGGAGTTCCACGCCGTGGCAATCCCAGTATCATTATTGATCGTCAGCTTGCCCGAGCGCAGCCGCCAAGCATTAGACGAGGGCGCGCATCGGGTGAAGCTTAGGCGCTTAGCCACCACGCGATTGGCCTCGGTGCGCCTGATTTCATCGGCGCTGCCGTGCAGATCGCGCTGGTACAGGGCAAACTGGGCATTGTTGAGCTGTGCCGCGTCGGTTTGCAGATCGATCTCGGCATTTGCACCACTTAAAACCATCTCTGGCGTTCGGATGATCACATCACCATCCAGCCGGCTGGTCGCCTCATTGGGCGAATAGACCGCCTGATTGGCATTGGCACGCTGATTCCGGCCGTGAATGATCACATTGCCATCGAAGGTCGTTTGCTGATCGGATTGCCGAATGGCGCGGTCAAACTGAAAATGGCTGTCGCCTGGCTCCATCACTGGCGCGTCGGAGGGCGGGGCGACATAGCCGCCAGGGCAATAGGGCGCGACGCCCCACTGATCGGCTGCCGACATGGCATCCCAGGGCTGCCAGTCGACCAGGGTCACAGTCTCAGCGGCGGCGTGCCCAAAACTGAGCAGACCGGCAATCAGGCAGATTTTATTTACTGGGTATAGGGTCACGTCGGTAACTGGATGCTTAAAGCGGGTGATGATAACGAACTTAGCCGCCAAGCGCACAGGCTAATGCTGTAATCCGTTAGTAAAATATGGTCATTGACGGTAACCTTGGCGTGACTTGGGTGGGATGTTTACAGATGAAGAATTGGTTGGGTAAGATCATTGGCGCGGCCATCGGTTTCTATTCCGGCGGCCCAATAGGGTTAGTGCTCGGTGTCCTGCTGGGCAACGCCTTTGATAAAACCCAGCGCCGCCGTGCCGAGGATGCACTCGGTGGCGGCAGCAAGGGCGTCTTACAGACGGTTTTCTTTCAGGCTACCTTTAATGTTATGGGTAAGATGGCCAAGGCCGATGGCAATGTCAGTGAGAAGGAAATCGACCTGGCGCGCCAGGTGATGACCCGGATGGCGCTCAATGAGGCCCAACGGCGGGACGCTATGCAGCTCTTTAACGACGGCAAGGCGGCCGATTTCTCGGTCGAGAGCATCCTCGCCGATCTGGCCGAAGTGATCGGTCGGCGCGCATCTTTAGCGCAAATATTTCTCGAAATACAGCTCCAGGCGGCCTATGTAGATGGCGCTTTGAGCGTTCCTGAGCGCAATTTGCTGCAGATTATCAGCAGCCATCTGGGTATAAATCGCATTCAGTTTGAAATCATGCATCAGCGCATCCGTGCGCAGATGCACTTCAGTGCTGGCCGTCGGGCCAATAAACCCGCCAACGCCAAGAACTTAGCCAATGCCTATCAGGTTTTAGGGTTGAATGCGGAAGTCGACGACGTCGAACTGAAAAAGGCCTATCGTCGCCTGATGAATCAGCATCACCCGGACAAACTGGTGGCCAAGGGCTTGCCGGCGGAAATGATGGCGATTGCTAAGGAAAAAACCCAGGATATTCAACAGGCCTACGAAGAAATTCAGAAGGCCAGAAAGGCGCTCAAGCCCCGCCCAGCCTAAGCCAGATCGGCTGCGTCAGTGCGGTACAATAGGTCCCAGACGCCATGGCCCAGGCGCAGACCGCGCTGCTCAAACTTGGTGACCGGTCGGTGCTCGGGCCGTTCAGGCAGATACAAGCCAGGTCCCGCGTTATTGGTAAAGCCTTCGGCCGCATCCATTACCTCCAACATCTGTTCGGCATAGTTCTGCCAGTCGGTCGCCATATGAAAGGTTCCGCCAGGCTTGAGTTTACGCCGGACCAGCTGGGCAAATTCCGGTTGCACAATGCGCCGCTTATTGTGTTTTTTCTTGTGCCATGGATCGGGGAAAAACAACTGCACGGTACTCAGGGATCCGTCGGCGACACAGTCCGTGAGGATAGCGACGGCATCTTCTTTATAGCAGCGAATATTATCCAGCTGTGCAGCCGCGGTCTGATTCAACATGCGCCCGACCCCAGGCAAGTGCACCTCAATACCGATAAAATTCTTCTCCGGGGCTGCCTGTGCCATGGCGACAAAAGAATCGCCCATGCCGAAGCCGATCTCAAGTACGGTGTCGGCGTCGCGACCAAAGGCATCGGCTATGACCAACGGGCCCTGCTCCTGGCTTAAACCAAACTGATCCCAGTTCTGCCCCAGGCTTTTTTTCTGGCTATCGGTCATGCGAGTGGCGCGCATCACAAAGCTGCGAATCTTGCGTTGGAACGGTTGGTCTGAGTCGGTGATCAAAGGGTAGGCCTCGAATTAGGAATTTTGGACAGTATATAGGCCAGCTGGATCCAGCCACTGATCATTAGTATGCCCCCGAGCGGGGTAATGGCTCCGAGCCAGGGCGTATGGCTGAGCACCAGCAGGAACAGGCTACCCGAAAAAATCACGGCGCCTGAAAAAATCAACCGTACCGGCCCTCGAAAGGTGGTCTGCAGCACGGCGCTCAATAGGCCAATGGCTAATAGCGCCAGGCCATGGTACATCAGATAGCGCGCGCCAGTTTCCCACGTGTCGAGCCGCTCCGGGCGGGTAATCGCAGCCAAGGCATGCGCGCCAAAAGCGCCCAAGGCGACGGCTAGGGCAGACATCAGGCTACCGGCGACTAAAGCAAAACGGTTCATGATCGGGTTTCCAACGCGGCCTGAGACCGCTTTTCGCTAAAGGGTAAGCGACGTTAATAAAGCTGTTTGACTCAACAAAAAAGCCGCATCAGCGGCTTTCGTTCGTTCGGCTAGTCTGCGAGTATCAAAACTCGATGGTCATAACCTTCTTAACCTTGTTCATGGCATTTTTTTCCAGCTGTCGAATCCGTTCGGCCGACACCTGATATTTGCTCGCCAGTTCATGCAGCGTGGCTTTTTCATCGCTCAACCAACGTTGTTGGATAATATCGCGTGACCGCTCATCGAGATCCTGCAGGGCACTAAACAGCTGACCATGAGCGTCGTCGGTGTAGTCAGCCTTTTCCACCGTTAAAGCCGGGTCATCAGCCGAATTTTTCAAATAGTCGGACGGATGAAACGCCATGCTGTCGTCATCGTCGTCGCCAAAGCCATCAAACGCGGCATCGGAGGCGGTGAGCCGACCTTCCATATCATAGACAGTCTTTTTCGAGACGCCCAGATCGTCAGCCATGGCCTGTGCTTCTTGATCGTTCAACCAGCCCAGGCGTTTTTTCGAGCTGCGCAGGTTAAAAAACAACTTGCGTTGCGCCTTGGTGGTGGCGATCTTAACAATACGCCAGTTACGCAGTATGTATTCGTGAATCTCGGCTTTGATCCAATGCACCGCAAAGGACACTAAGCGAACACCAACTTCCGGATTGAAGCGTCGGACAGCTTTCATCAATCCTACGTTACCTTCCTGTATCAGGTCACCTTGGTTGAGGCCATAACCGGAATAGCTTTTGGCTATGTGCACCACGAAGCGCAAATGGGACATAACCAAACGGCGCGCAGATTCCAGATGTTCATCATAGTACAGGCGCTCGGCCAGTTCTTTTTCTTCATCTGCCGTCAACAATTCAAAGCTGTTGACCGTTTGAATATAGGATTCAAGGTTTTGCCCAGGTGATAAGGTATCTAAGACTAGAGCAGGCATGCTTTGATTCAGTTTCACTCGGACTCCTCCGGTTTATATATATGTCAATTTACGTTTAGCCGGATAGTATAGATCAACACCGGTCATAGGTTAAGCCTTGATCACCCGAATCGAACGTAGATCACCATGGCGCAGTCAACTTTACAGGTGCCTGACAGCCGCGGCGGCGGACCTAACGGGGGTCGGTATCTTTTAAATGCTGCCAGAGCGCGATTCTCGCCCCTAACAGACTCACCAGTATAGATGCAGAAAGTAATATTGTGAATTCGGTGCCGTTTAGCCAGATAGCCGGCGCCGCCATGCCATAGTCGGCCAGAAAGAGGGCCAGCTGAGGCTGAAAATAAAGACTGATGCCAGAAATCAACAACCAGGCGGCGAGTCCGCCCAGCAAGCCGTACCACCAACCCAAGTATAGGAAGGGCCGGCGCACAAAGGCATCGGTCGCACCGAGCAGCTTAATGATCTGGATCTCAGACTTGCGCGATTCAATCGCAAGGCGAATGGTATTGCCCATAATAAGCACCACCGCGACGGCCAGGATAAGGCTGAGCATCTGAACAATCGATCGGGCCAGATCTAAGGCATTGTTCAGTCGGTCGATCCAGGCCAGGTCAATCTGGATGTCTTCGACCTCGGGAAGGTCCTGGAGCATCAGGATCAGGGCTTCCAAGTCGCTGCGCTGTTGTTGATTGGGCACCACAACAATGCTCGCTGGAAGCGGGTTGTCGGTCAACTCGAGCCCAGATTGGACGCTCATCACCTCACTAAAACTGCGCCAAGCCTCATCTTTACTGATGAAGCGGGTGCTCTCAATCTCTGGTCGCAGGGCCAAGGCCCGGGTTAAGTTCGTTGCCACCGGCTCGCTCGTGCTGCGTGCTAGATACAAGGTGATTTGGCCACCGGCCTGCCACGCCTGAGTTTGGGCATTCATCGCCTGCAGTGCGATGTAAAACAGCGTCGGTAACATCAATGCGATGGCGATAACCAGCCAGGTTAAGGCGCTGGAAATGGGCTGGCGGACTAAGCCGAGTAGCGCCTCTATAGCGCATTTTACATGGTGTCGATACCAGCCGCGGATATCGACCCGGGGCGCTCGATTGCGTTGCCGGTTGGATGCTGCACGTTTCTTCTTGGCCAGCTTCATGACTGTCTTCCGGTCGGCGCAAAGGGTGTATCAAGCAGTTTGCCCTGGTGCAGCGATAGAACCCGGTAATTGAGCCGGGCAATCAAGCCCAGATCGTGACTGGCAATGATCACGGTGGTGCCGATAGCGTTAAATTGGGCGAACAGGGCCATGATATCGCGTGATAGAGTCGGGTCGAGGTTGCCGGTGGGCTCGTCGGCCAGAATTAGATCCGGCTTTTTGACTACGGCGCGGGCAATGCCAACGCGCTGTTGCTCGCCACCAGAGAGCTGAATTGGTTTGAATTTCTCTCGACTGAGCAGCCCGACCTTATCGAGAGCGGCGTGCACTCGCCGTTTGATATCGGCCGGATGCTCACCGGCGACCAGCAACGGCTGAGCCACATTGTCATAGACGCTATGATCCATCAGCAACAGGTGATCCTGATGGACCACGCCGAGCTTGCGCCGATAGAAGGCGATCTCGCGCCGATTCATTTTAGCCAGTAAGGCATTCGCTACCCGAACATGGCCGGAGGAAGGTTTTTCGATGGCGGTCAATAATCTCAGCAAGGTGCTCTTACCGGCACCAGAATGACCGGTCAAAAACACCATTTCGCCCCGTTCTATCTGGAACGACAGGCTCGATAGGGCCTCAAAGCCGCCATCGTAGCGTTTACTGACCTGGTCGAAGCGAATCATAGCGCCGGGGTGTCGAGCAGCGCATCAACAAATTCTGCCGCGTTGAATCGGTTAAGGTCGGCCGCTTGCTCGCCGACACCAATAAAGCGCACCGGAATAGCAAAGCGTTTGGCGAGTGCAAAAATAATTCCGCCGCGGGCGGTGCCATCGAGTTTGGTCAAGGCGATGCCGGTGAGCGGAGCGGACTTGGTAAAGGCCTCAGTTTGGCTGATGGCATTTTGTCCTGTACCGGCATCCAGCACTAATAGAACTTCGTGCGGCGCGCTGTCATCAATTTTTTTCATGACCCGCAGAACCTTTTCCAGCTCGGTCATCAGATGAGCTTTGTTATGCAAGCGCCCGGCCGTGTCGGCAATTAGTATATCGACCTTGCGGGATTTGGCGGCCTGTACGGCATCGAAAATCACCGATGCGCAATCGGCACCGGTATGTTGGGCGATGACCGGTACTTGGTGCCGTTCGCCCCAGGCTTGCAGCTGCTCAACCGCGGCCGCCCTGAAGGTGTCGCCGGCGGCGAGCATGACCGTGTGGCCCTCTTGCTGAAAGCGCTGGGTCATTTTGCCAATGGTTGTAGTCTTGCCAACGCCATTGACGCCAACCACCAGAATGACATAGGGGCCCTTGCTTTGATCGATCACCAGTGGGGCTTGGATCGGGGTTAGCAGATCGATTAGGGTTTCGCGCAGCAACTGCATCAGGGCGTCACCGTCTTTGAGCGTCTTGCGGGAGGCTCGTTCCACTAGGTTGGCCAAGATGGTCTGGGTCGCGTCGATGCCAACGTCGGAGGATAGTAAAAGGGTCTCAAGCGCTTCCAGGGTGTCATCATCGAGCGTTTTGCGGCCGAGCAGCAGAGCCGCGATGCCACCGGAAAACTGAACTCGAGTCTTGCCCAAGCCAGCCTTCACCCGACTGAACCAGGTGCCATTAGTGACTATTTCTGACTTTTCTTCGTTGACTTGCTTGTCTTTACGTTTTGAAAATCCGAACATGGTGTAAGGTTGCCAGTAAGCGGTGAATAAATGGGGTGCTATGCTAGCACAGAGTCAACAAAAGGGATGTGAGAATGTTTCACTTTAGTCGCCGTACCCTATGGATCATTATCTATATCACGATTCCATTAATTATACTGCTCAACAGCTTGGGCCCCAAACCATATATAGCGGGCGAACCTGCTCCGGAGGCGCCCACTTGGTCGCTCGATGAGCTTGCGCTCGACTGCGCTCGGCAAGTTTGCACATTAGCGTTGGCCGGCGCCGAGCACATTCGGGTCTCTGCCTTGCTTGACCGAATTCCGACCGGTCAGGTCGCCGTGCCGGCTGCGTTCGACTTGCAAACCCAACAGCTCGGCGGTCGTTTTGTGATTAGCTTAGAAGGGCCCGCCAATGCGTCGAGCCAAGCCGAGCTGATGGCTTTTTTGCGCCAATGGCTGCCGGCCGATGGGGCTCTGAATTGGGTGGTGACCGGGGCGATCAGCGATGAACTGGTGGCCCAACTGAATGCCTTAGAGACCATCCGTTCCGGCCCTGGCCTGGCGCTCAGCCTCGAGCCGCTGAAGGCTCTAACGCGCTTAACAGCACCGGCGCTGGGTACGGCCGAACAGTTGTCTTTTTTGCTCTGGATCGATCTGCTCAATGGCCGTCTGGCGGCTTACTCGATTCAGGGCCAATGGCGCGATCGCCAGGCCAGCAGTTATGTTAATTTCAATGGCACTCTATCAGCGGACCTGTTCTATCCGGTCGACTTGGCCGAGCTGGCACCGGTGCTCGCCGCCTACAGGGCCGCGGGCGCAGAACGACAGCGCAACGCAGCACAAATAGATCGTTACGCGGTGACCGCCGAGCTGTATCGGTTACCACTGAGTTTTTTTATCAACCAACCCGAACGGTTGGCGACCCTGTCGTTGGCGTCGGTTAATGAAATGAGAGAGTTTGCCCTTGGCCAAATTACCGCACCGCTCCGCTAAACCTATCGCAGAGAGCACGCTGCGCATCATCGGCGGGGTACATCGTGGCCGAAAGTTGCCCATTCCGGCGTTGTCTGGGCTCCGGCCAACCGGCGACCGAACGCGGGAAACCCTGTTTAACTGGCTGCAATCGGATATCGTCGATATGCAGGTGCTCGATCTGTTTGCCGGCACCGGTGCCCTGGGTTTGGAGGCGTTATCCCGAGGTGCCCAGTCGGCCATCTTTGTCGAGCCCCAGGCGCAAGCCGCCGAGGGTATTGCTCGCTCATTGCAGACGCTTGGGCTGCCTCAGGGCTCGGTACAGCGGATGATGGCGCAACAGTTTCTGGCCAGTTGCGCGGCGCGCTTTGACTTGGTTTTTATCGATCCGCCGTTCGACGCAGACCTCTGGTCGACCACGCTTGAACGGCTGCTTGAGGCGAATATCTTAGCCGACCAAGGCCTGATCTACTTGGAGTGCCCTAGAGATCAGGTCATCAACATTCCGGCGCCATGGGGCACGGTTAAAGACAAGATCGCCGGCAAGGTTCGTTTTCGCCTATTGGCGGCCCAATAATTGACCGAGCGAGATCCGCGGTGCAAGATAACTCGGACCCAATTGATGGTGCGCAGGCATGACTGAAACGATCAGTCCAGACCCGAACTCGACCTTGCTGGAATATTTCAGTAAGCAACGACGTGCCTTTCGAGCCGCACCCTATGCTGACAGCGTGGAGCGGCGCAGACGGCTCGCTCTACTCAAACAGCTGCTGGTGGACAATCAAACCGAGCTCTGTGCCGCCATCGACCGCGATTTTAACGGTCGCTCGGTGGTCGAGACTCAGATTGCCGAATTCCTGCCCACTATTATGGCCATCGACGATGCCACTCGGCATCTGAAGGCTTGGATGCGCGCGCAACGCAAATGGCTGCCCCTGCTGTTCCAACCCGCCAGCGCGGAAATATTGCCGCAACCCTTGGGCGTCATCGGGATTATTGCACCCTGGAACTACCCGCTCTTGCTTACCTT
>NZ_CEYAVF010000035.1:22690-40744 GCF_982785585.1 Reinekea sp.
CTGGTGTTTGCCAAATGTCTCAATGCCGGCCAGACCTGTGTGGCGCCCGACTACATCCTCTGCCCAGACGATCAGGTTAGCGACTTTGTGCAGCATTTCTTGTCCGAAGCCAAGCGCCAATATGGCGATATTACTCAGAACGATGACTATACGGCGATCATCAACCAAGCCCAGCGCAAGCGGTTGATCGCCTATGTCGATGAGGCCAAGGCCGCCGGCGCATTGGTTTTTGTCGCCGGGCCGTCCGACGAGTTGGATTACTATGGCAATAAGTTACCCCCCATCCTGTTGACCAATGTGCCCGAGGGCTCTCGGTTATTAGAGGATGAAATTTTTGGCCCGCTCTTGCCGATAATCAAATACCATAGCCTCGATGAGGCGCTCAACTATATTAACGATCGCCCTCAACCCTTGGCGCTTTATGTTTTTGGTTACGAGCAGCAGTTACGACCGCTATTCAGCCGCAAGACGCACAGCGGCGCCCTAATGTTCAATGAAGCCGTAATTCATGTCGGTATGCCGAATTTGCCCTTTGGTGGTGTGGGTAACAGCGGCATGGGCCATTACCACGGTCGCTACGGATTTGAGACCTTCTCCAAGTTAAAACCGATAATTGTCAAGCAGCGGTTGAGCAGCCTCAAGTTGCTGTATCCACCCTATAAGTCCTGGCTGGTGAATTTGATTTTACGTGTTTTTGGCCGGTAATTTGTCTGGCGCGTTGGCATACGTTAAGATGCGCGCGCTTTTTTTAACCACAGAGCGGTGAATATGGGCAGTACTGTAATCTATCCCGGAACCTTCGACCCCATTACCTTGGGTCATATGGATCTTGTTGAGCGAGCGCTGCGACACTTCGATAAGGTGATCATCGCCGTGGCCGACAGCCCGAAGAAACAGCCGTTATTTTCGTTGTCCGAACGGGTTGATCTGGCCGGCTCCGTGACGCGCGGATACGGCAACGTCGAGGTGTTGGGCTTCAGCAACTTGTTGGTCGATTTTGCTCACGAGCATAAGGCCCAGGTTATTTTGCGCGGCCTGCGGGTGGTCAGCGACTTCGAATACGAATTTCAGCTGGCCAACATGAATCGGGTCTTGGCACCGGATTTAGAGAGCATGTTTCTGACCCCCTCGGAACAATACTCCTTTATTTCGTCAACCTTTGTCCGCGAAATTTCGCTGCTCAAGGGCGATGTGTCGAAAATGGTTCACCCCATAGTGCAGGCAGCCTTAAACAAACGTTTCGGCCGCTGATCGTCTGCGCACTGAGCCGGCCTTGGTTGAAAACTCTCGGAGGAGATCTGCGTTATGGCGCTGTTAATTACCGATGAATGCATCAACTGTGATGTTTGCGAGCCGGAGTGCCCGAATAACGCCATCTCGGAGGGTGAGGAGATCTATGTGATCGATCCGGCCCTCTGTACCGAATGCATCGGCCATTACGACGAGCCACAGTGCCAGCAAGTTTGCCCAGTCGACTGCATCCCGCTCGATCCACAGCACGTTGAGTCCAGCGAGCAGCTGCAAGACAAGTACACCCGCATTACCGCGATACCCGCCTAGCCCTTTTCGATTGCTCGCCTCGAGCTTAGATTCTTGCATCGGCCGTTGCCTGACCAATCGGTCATAAAATAGATTGGACTGCACTCGGCCGCGTGCTAGCCTTGGACACCGGAGTTATCGATTGCCTACCAACATCCGGAGCCGCTATGCACGTTGAAAATGATATTAAGCTGGGTTTTAAAGATGTCATGATCCGCCCCAAACGGTCGACCTTAAAATCCCGTTCCCAAGTCTCGCTCGAGCGCACCTTCACCTTCCTGAACAGTAAAAAGACCTGGACCGGCGTGCCCATTATCGCCGCCAATATGGATACGGTTGGGACCTTTGCCGCGGCCTTGGTACTGGCCGAGTTCCGGATGCTCACGGCAGTGCATAAGCACTATTCGGTTGAGCAATGGCAGGATTTTCTGCACGACATTGACCCGGCCGTGTTGCCCCATATTATGGTTAGCAGCGGCACCTCCGATGCCGACTTGAATAAGTTACGCGCGATATTGGCACTGCACAGTGGCCTTGAGTTTCTCTGCATCGATGTGGCCAATGGCTATTCCGAGCACTTCGTGACGTTTTTGCGTCGGGTGCGCGCCGAATACGCCGACCTAACCATCGTCGCGGGTAACGTGGTCACCGGTGAAATGACCGAAGAGCTGCTCTTATCTGGCGCGGATATCGTTAAGGCCGGGATCGGCCCTGGCTCGGTCTGCACCACCCGGGTTAAAACCGGTGTTGGTTATCCTCAGGTGTCCGCGGTGATTGAATGCTCGGATGCGGCCCACGGTCTCAATGGACACGTCATTTCCGACGGCGGCTGTACCTGCCCGGGCGATGTCTCCAAGGCCTTCGGCGCCGGTGCCGACTTTGTTATGCTCGGTGGCCTGTTGGCCGGACATGATGAAAGTGGCGGCGATCTGGTTGAACAAGACGGTCGTCAATATCGTCTCTTCTATGGCATGAGTTCCGATACGGCGATGGACAAGTACCATGGCGGAGTGGCGAATTACCGAGCCAGCGAAGGCAAGACGGTGAAGATTCCCTATCGCGGTCCACTGGCCGTGACCATGCTCGATATACAGGGCGGTGTGCGCTCAACCTGCACCTATGTCGGGGCTGCCGCGTTACGCGAGCTGTCCAAGCGGACCACCTTTATCCGCGTTCAGGAGCAGGAAAATCGACTCTTCAATAGTTAATTGTCGCGCTCAGTGCGGTGCTTTGGTCAACGTCTTGAGGGTGTGGGCACCGCCCACCACCCGACTCAGGGTAGTCAGAACACAGAGCCCAAAAAACACCCAAGCCAGGGTCGGGAAGGCGTTTGGCAACAGGCACATCAGGACAAAAAAACCTATCGTCTCAGTACCTTCCGCAATGCCGGTGAGATAGTAAAAGCCTTTGTTGGGGTAACGCATCGAGTGCAGCGCAAAGCGCTCGGCAAACACCGCGAAGGCCAAAAAACTTGAGCCGGTGCCGACAAAGGCAAAGATTAGGCCGGCTGCCGGCAAAGCATTGCGTCCCGGATCGGCCAAGGCGAAACCAAATATCACCGCCGAGTAAAAGATAAAATCGAGCACTACATCGAGATAGGCGCCTCGCTCAGTAGCTTGAGTAAGGCGCGCCACCGCGCCATCCAAGCCATCCAAGATTCGATTCAGGCCGATAGCCAGCAACGCCGCGGTAAAATGGCCGGTCGCCAAGGCTGGCAGCGCGAGCATACCGATGGCAAAGCCGAGCAGCGTCACGTGGTCGGCTGTCACGCCAACGCGCACTGTGTACCGGGCCATTCTAAGCAGCGGAGGTCGCACCAGCCTTAAGGTTAAGCGATCAAGCATCGGGTGCCTCCAAGTCAACTATTCGACTGCCATCGGGTATGTCCTCCGGGTCATGGGTCACCAAGACCACAGGAATATGTTGATGCCCTAACTGTTCAAAAACCCACGCGCGAAACTGCCCGCGTAGGGCACGATCCAGCTTTGAAAAGGGTTCATCGAGCAGCATCAGTTTGGGTTCTGACAAGAGCGTGCGCAACAGACTGATCCGCGCCCGCTGGCCGCCGGACAGGGTGGCGATATCGCGCAAGGCATAAGAGCCGAGGCCGGATTCGCTCAAGGCGTCCTGGATACGAGCGGCTTTCTCGCCGCGTGAAAAATGCGCCGGCAGGCCAAAGAGGAGATTCTCAAAAACATTAAGATGTGGAAACAACAGATCGTCTTGAAATAGGATACCGACCTGACGGCGCTCGATCGGCACGGTGCGCAAAGAATTGCCGTTGAGCAGAATTTCCCCACTACTTTTGAATGCCGAGGTCAAAATACCGGAAATATCGGCCAGCAGGGTCGACTTGCCCGAGCCACTAATGCCGGTTATGGCGCCAATCTCACCCGCTGCAACGGTTAGGCTGAAGGCCTTAAAGAGCGGCTGTTGGTGCCGGCACAGTTGATAATTTTGCAATTGCATACTCATAGGCTTAACTCACGGTCTGGCTCATCGCGCGACGATGTCGAAAGCGATAAGCGGGAATCAGCGTGGCCAGCGCAAAGACAATTAGCGGTAACAGCTGCTGCCACAGGGCCATTACCGCCATCAGCCGACGGTCACTGCCCGAGGCTAGGGCAACGGCCTCTGTGGTCAGGGTGGCAAAGCGACCGGCACCGACAAAGATCGTCGGCAGGTACTGGGCGATCGATACGGCAAAGCCGGTGGCGAAGGCGTATAGAATCGGGCGCAGTAAGATTATCAGTTTGATGCGCCAAAAGCTGTGCGCGCGCCGACCGGTTAAGGACAGCGCTAGCCAGCTGAAGCGATCATCAAACTGTCGATAGGGTCCGCTTAGGGTCAAAAATACATAGGGCACCACAAAGACTAGATGGGACCAGAGCAATGCGACAAAGGTACCGTCCAGCCCAACCCGAATCAACCAAACCTGAAAACCAAAGATAAAGGCGATTTGCGGAATTAGTAATGGCAGATAAAGCAGCACGAGGATCTTTTGTCCGCGGACCTTTTGGCCGCCATATTTCAGTCGAACCTCGTTTTCCAAGCACCCGACCACTACAGTAATGGCCAACAATGCCGATAGGGTGGCCAACAACAGAGTGCACCAGAGCGGATCGGACAGTTGCGTTAAGGAATGTGCCACCTTGTCGAGCGAGAAGCGACTGGGCAGTACATCAGGATAGCGCCATTGTGCCGCCAAGCCCCATATCAGGGTGATCAGTAAAGCGGCGGCATAAAAGAACAGCAAAACAAAGCTGATCAAGCGCGCCATCGGCTTTTCCCAAGCCGGCCAATGACCGCTAAGGCGGCGTTCCAGGCAATGACTGCGCAGTCGACGCAGAGGGTTTTCCAGCAGCAGGGCGCCCGCCATAATTAATGACAATAGCATTAACAGTGTTGCGGCCCCGGCGGCACCAACGGTGCGTTGGCTGAGATCCGGATCATTGAACCACTGGGTAATCAATACCGCCAGCGTTGCCGGGGTAGTGGGTCCGGCGATCACCGCTATATCGACAACGGTTAGGGAGTAGGCCAACACAGCAAAAAAGGGCAGTCGAATTTGCCGGTAGAGTTGTGGGAAGATCAACCATAGCCAGGCGAATCGGTTGCTGTGGCCCAGGCTATTGGCGAGCCAAAGCGTCTGCTGAGCCTTTAGGGTGGGCAATATCGCCAGGCACATCAGCAATAAAAACGGGATTTCTTTCAGCGCCAGCGTGACAATCAGGCTGATGCCGTGCGGATCCTGAAAGGTTGACCAGAGTGGCGGTCGGTCTAAACGATCGCTCATCAGCGCGAGCAGGCGCACCAGCCAGCCACTGGGCACGAGCAGAAAACTCATGCCAATGGCAAAAGCAGCATGAGGAATCGATAGGATGGGCGCCAAGGATTTTTCCAACCAACTGAACAGCGCCGACGGATAGGCACCTATCAATAAGAGTGCCGTAGAGACCAAGGCCAGCGCAGCTGCGCCCAGTCCGGTCACCAGGGTATGACGCAATGCCCCCGGGAAGCTTGGGTGGCTAAACAGGTTAGACCAGGGTGCGAGGCTCAAACGATCCAGTCCGATAGCTGGAAACCACCCAAAGGCTGGCAGCCAGGTACCGACCAGGCCGAGTATCACCGGCGTTAAGAAGATCGCCACCGTCAGCCAGGGGATGATGGCGAGCGGGTGGCTCAGGCGCAGCGTCATGATCGGCTCATCTTGGCGCCGAGACCTTATTGACTGTATCGGCTCAGCCACGCCTGTTCGATTGCCGCGACCCAGCTAGCATGGGGTTCCAGCAAGACCTTCGCAAGTTGCTCATTGGACAGGGTCGCCACGCCCATCGGCAAGTCGGTGAACGCCTTGCGCTGCGCGTTCGACAGTTTCGCCATGGCCAGTACGGTCGGGTCGCCCCAGACCGTGGTATTGGCTTTTCGTGCCTGCGCTTCGGGCGACATCAGGAAGTTAGCGAAGACCATGGCGCCTTGTGGATTGCTGGCATTGTAGGGAATGGTGACAAAGTGGGTGTTGCCAATGGTACCGCTGCGGTGAATATAGGTGCGAATCGTGTCCGGTAAGTCGCCATTAGCGATGGCATTGCTGGCATCAAAGGGGTTAAAGCTCAGGGATATCGCGATCTCGCCATCATTGAGCAGCTGCTTCATGCGCGGCGCGCCATCGGTAAAGGTTTTACCCTCTTGCCACATCAAGGGGTGTAACGCGTCAAGATATTGCCATAATGATGCCGTTATGGCGTCAAAATCGGCCAGCGCAACGGGTGCGTACAGGGCCGGGTTTTGTTCGGTCAATTCACTCAATATCTGTTTCACAAAGGTCGTGCCATGGAACGCCGGCAAGGCCGGGTAGGTGAATCGTCCCGGGTTGTTTTGCGCAAAGGTGAGTAACTCCTGCGCCGAAGTCGGCGCCTGGGCGACATATTGGCTGTCGTACATAAACACCAATTGAGCCATGCCCCAGGGCGCTTCCAAGTTATCGACCGGGGTCGTGAAGTCGAATAGGGTGGTCGGTTTGTGTTCGGTATCGACCAGGCGGTAGTTGGGTAGGTCTTGGGTAAAGGCGCCGTAGAGCAGGTCGTTTGCCTTCATATTGGCAAAATTTTCACCATTGATCCAAATTAGGTCCACGGCACCACCGGTTTGTTTTCCGGCCGCCTTTTCAGACAACACCTGATTGACGGCATTGGGCGCGACGTTCTTAACGTGCTTGACGGTGACCCCATAATCCTCTTGGACCCGTTCGCCAGCCCACTGAATATAGCTATTAATATGCTCATCACCGCCCCAGGCATGGAAGTAAACGGTCTGACCCTTAGCCTGGTTGCTAATGTCTTGCCAGTCGGCGGCGCCGACCAGGGTAACGGTAGATAGCAGGGTTGTGGCCAAGAGTCGAAAAGGGGTACGCTGGATCATGAAAGCTGTCCTTGGTTACTGGCATGGCCTTGGGCCAATGATAAAAATTATTACTCAGATGATCGCACTGTCGACCGGTAGATGACAGTCCCCATCTTGATAAGGTCCCGTTTTACGCACTAATAAAATGACCCAAAAACGACTAAAGTGTAGCTGGAATCGATTTTTCTGTCGCACAAGGACTGCCCATGCACCTTGCCAAAAAACTCTCCCAGGAACGTGACCGACTTTGCCAAGACGCTCGTTGCAGTGCTCTCGACGCCGCAGCCCGGGACGCCGTCGTGCGTTTGTGCCTGGCCAGCCCTTGGTTGGCTAGTTGGGTTCAGACCCAGCAAGATTGGCTTCTAATGGTTGCGCAATTTAAGGCGCCGGCAAATCCGGTAGACGAATTGACGGCGCTGGCACAGCACTGGTCGCTCGAGGGTGAGGTAGCCCTGATGTTGGACTTGCGCGTCTGGCGCAATCGCCACCTGGCGCGACTGATGGCTCGCGATATATGGCATCTCAACAGTGTAGCGCAAACCGCGCAAGCGGTATCGACCTTGGCCGATGCCGCACTGCGTTGCGCCTTGGCCTGGTGTATGGCCTTTTGGCAAGCCAAGGACGGACTGCCCGCCCCCTGTGACTATTCGGATGGTCCCGCGCAGCTGGTGGTGTTGGCCATGGGCAAACACGGCGCCGAGGAACTCAATCTGTCGTCTGACATCGACCTGATCTTCAGCTATTCCGGGCCAGGTACCACCAGTGGTGGGCGCAGCCATGAGGCGTTTTTTACCCGAGTAGCCCGCAAGCTGATCCACGTGCTGGACGCGCGCACCGCCGAGGGCTTTGTGTTTCGAGTCGATATGCGCTTGCGCCCCTGGGGTCAGTCGGGCGCATTGGTTTCAAGCTACGCGGCATTGGAAAACTATTATTTACTCCAGGGCCGATTTTGGGAGCGTTTTGCCATGGTCAAGGCTCGCCCAGTAACCGGCCCTGAAGCGGCGCAGCAGGCCCTGGCGGATTTGCTGCACCCCTTTGTATACCGCACTTATGTTGATTATCAGGCGCTCGGCGCGCTGCGTGAGCTAAAAAGCAAGATTCAACAGGAAGTTCAGCGCCAGCATGGTGATGACAACATCAAGTTGGGCCGGGGCGGGATTCGGGAAGTCGAATTCATCGCCCAGGTGTTTCAACTGATTCGTGGTGGCCAAGAAGAACTCTTACAACAGCGCGGCACCTGGCCGGTGCTGCAAGCCCTTGCTCGGTTGGAATTGCTGCCGGAGGCTGCGGTCGATGAATTGACCGCGGCCTATGATCATTTGCGCGATTTGGAGCACCGCATTCAAGCGATCAACGATCAGCAAACGCAATTGCTGCCGACCGATGAGGTGGCGCGCGAGCGTCTTGCCCTGTCGCTCGGTGCCGAGTCGGTGTCGGCTATGTTGGTCGATCTGAGCCGTCATCGCGACCGGGTGCACGGCCATTTCTCGGATCTGATCGCGGAAGAGGTCGAGATCCAAGTTAATCAAAAGCTGCTGCCTTATATGCAGGCATGGCGCAGCGGAAGCTGGATCGAGGGTGCCGCCGATCCGGATCCTGACTTGACCGAGTCGATGCTCAGCTTGGCCCAGATCCCTGCGGTGCAGCGCCTATCCGTGGTCGCCCGGGACAATATGGCCGGCTTCATTCCTCGCTTATGGCTGGAATTGGCCCGCTACCGGGATGCGCCAGCGCGACTGGTCAGTATCCGCCCACTCTTGGAGGCCATCGTCCGGCGCAGCAGTTATTTCGTACTATTTGCAGAAAATCCGCTAGCCATTGCCGAACTGGTCAAGCTGGTGCCGGCCAGCCCTTGGCTTGCCCGGCAGTTGCAGGAAAAACCCTTTTTGCTCGATGAGCTGACGGATCGGGCGAGCCTGTATCGCTTGCCCGATCGGGCCGAATTGCGGGCCGAGTTGCATCTGCTCCTACTGCGCGTTCCGGAGGATGATCTTGAGCGGCAGATGGAGCTGTTGCGCCATTTCCGCCATGCTCGAGTGCTGCGTGCGGCGGCGTGCGAAATATCCAGCGTGCTGCCATTGATGAAAATATCCGACTACCTGGCCTGGGTGGCCGAGGTGGTGGTCGATCAGTCGCTGGCGCTGGCGTGGCGTCAATTGGTGGCCCGTCACGGTCGACCCAGTAAGGCCGGCGGCGACTGGTGCGATCCAGACTTTGGCGTCATCGCCTATGGCAAGATGGGCGGCTTGGAGCTGTCTTATGAGTCCGATCTAGACCTGGTTTTTTTGCACAATGCCTCTGTCCAGGGCGTTACCGAAGGCCCCAAGGTTATTGATAACGGGGTCTTTATGGCGCGACTGGGACAAAAGTTGATTCATCTGCTGAGCGCTATTACCCCGTCCGGACGACTCTACGAGATCGATACTCGACTGCGTCCGTCCGGCAACTCAGGACTGCTGGTTAGCAGCCTGACGGCCTTTGCCAAGTATCAACAGGACAAGGCCTGGACCTGGGAGCATCAAGCGCTCATCCGAGCGCGATTTATCGCCGGGGACGAAAGCTTAAAGCATGGCTTCGACGCCCTGCGCGCTGAACTGCTTGCCAAGCCCCGCGATATAGACAGTTTGCGCTGCGACGTCCTCGCCATGCGCGATAAGATGCGCGCCCATCTGTCCAGTCGGGCACAGGGGGCTGACGCGCAGTTCGACTTCAAACAGGATGCCGGCGGAATCGTTGATTTGGAGTTTTTGATCCAGTTTCTGATCTTGGCGCATGCCCATGACTCGCCGCAACTGACCCGATGGTCGGACAACGTGCGCTCGATCGAGGCGCTCTATCGTTGTCAGATCTTCGCTGAAGCTGACCGAAAAAACCTCCTGGCAGCCTACCTTACGCTGCGCCAGGAAGTACATCATGCCATCCTCAAGGGCGAGTCCAGCCAGCGAAACCTGAGCGAGCTGGCACCGGAATTGGCGCATATTCGTGGTCAGGTAATCGACTATTGGCAACGCTATCTGGATCCGACGGAGTGACTCAGCGCACGAGCCCCGCGCACCAAGTAACGCCTGTCATGGCATTTTGGCGCTAGTGTCCGGTATCACAAATGTCATACAATAACGCCAATAATAATCCACCTATACTTACCACCAACCATTTACCGCGGTGCCACAAGGTGCTCGGTGCTTTAGGGAATCTATATGGCAGCATTTGGTACCGTTTTTATGCCCGAAATGGCGTTGACCACCTTTGAAGGCAATCGTTGGAGTGACGCTGAACTGGTCAATGCGCAAGCCATCGCGCTGCATCCGGGTGCGCATGTCTTGCACTACTCGAGTACCTGTTTTGAAGGTCTTAAGGCGTTTCGACATGCCGACGGCAGTGTCCATATATTTCGTATGGACGCCAATATTAAGCGCATGATGCAAAGCAGTCGGCTCTTGAGTTTGCCTGCCGTGGATCCGGTTCAGTTGGGTCAAATGATTATCGAGGTGGTTAAGAAATTCGCCCACGACGTTCCGGAGCAGCCGGGTTCGATGTATATCCGACCGACCCACATAGGCACTGAGGCAGCCATCGGCAAGGCGGCGGCGGCCACCCTGAGTTCAATGTTGTATGTTCTGCTTTCGCCGGTCGGGGATTACTTTGCCGGTGGCGCCAAGCCGTTGCGCCTGTTGTTGGAAGAAGACGGCATGCGCTGCGCCCCGCATATGGGCATGATCAAAAGCGGTGGTAACTATGCCAGTGCCTTGGGGCCGATAGCCCGCGCGCGCGATAGCGTAGACGCTGACCAAATCCTGTTTTGCCCGAATGGCGATGTCCAGGAGACGGGCGCGGCAAACTTTATTCTCATCGATGGTAATGAAATCATCACCAAAGGCTTGGACAGCAGTTTTTTGCATGGTGTTACTCGGGATTCGCTATTAAAGCTCGCCGCCGATATGGGTATGACCGTAAGCGAACGCAATATATCGGTCGAGGAATTATTGACCCGTGCCGCCAAAGCCAATACCGAAGCGGCACTGTCTGGCACTGCAGCGGTGTTAACGCCGGTGGGTACGCTTATTCATCAGGGGCGAGATTATGCCGTCGGCACTGGGCTGGCAGGTCCAAGCACGCTGAAATTACGTCAGGCGCTAAACGATATACAGTGGGGCAAGACTGCCGATCAGCACGGATGGCTGACACGCGTTTAAGGCCGGCGGCCAGACCCAGCGGTCTGGTCGCACGTCACTCAGAGATGGCTGAACCGCTTTAAGTTAGATAACTTGGGGTTCGGTTTGGTCACCTTGCGCAAAATCAGCGCTATATGCCCGATGGTTTGCACCAAGGTGGCATTGGTCTGCTCCATGACCTCTGCGATCAGGGCCTTCTTATTGTCACGATCTTCGGTGACGAATTTAATTTTAATCAGTTCGTGATCGTTCAAAGCGCGTTCAATTTCCGCTAAAACCGTCGCGCTTAGCCCGTTTTCGGCAACGGTTACCACTGGGCTTAGCTGATGGCCGATGGTCCGTAAACCCTTTTTGTCGTTCTGTTTCAAACTCATAATCAGTAAATCTCATGTTAATATGGGTGTAACACTGCAAATTGTACTGTAGATCGACAGAAATCACTAAAGAGGATTTTCCGTGGCGCGCCCAAAAAATAGTCAAGAATGGCTTAGAGAGCATTTTGACGACAAATATGTCCAGATGGCCAAGCAGGATGGCTACCGCAGTCGTGCCAGCTACAAGCTGTTAGAACTGTGCGAAAAGGACCGATTGATCCGCTCCGGAATGACGGTCGTAGATTTGGGGTCGGCACCGGGGGGTTGGTCGCAAGTCGCCGCTAAACAGGTCGGCTTTCAAGGTCGCGTAGTGGCCTCCGATATACTTGAGATGGACAGCGTCGCCGGGGTCGAATTTATCCACGGTGACTTCACCGATGACGCGGTATATAAGGCGTTACAGGATTGTATTGGGAGCGATCCCGTCGACCTTGTAATCTCGGATATGGCCCCCAATATGAGCGGTAATGCGGTAATTGATCAACCTGCGGTGATGTATTTGGTAGAGCTGGCGTTCGAAATGGCTCAAGCAATACTGAAGCCCGGAGGGGGGTTTGTCGCCAAGGTGTTTCACGGGGTAGGCTTCGACGCCTATGTTAAGACCGTGAGGCAGCACTTTACTAAGGTCGTAATGCGTAAACCGGATGCATCCCGGACCAGGTCTCGAGAGACCTATCTGGTTGCAACGGGGTACAAGGGTTTAGCAGACACGCAGCCGTCTGCGTAAGAAGGTAAAAATGAACGATATGGCAAAGAATCTAGTACTCTGGTTGATAATCGCAGTGGTTTTGCTGGCGGTGTTTAAGAATTTTGATATGACCACGGCCCCTGACGAGATGAGTTATTCCCGTTTTGTGCAGCAAGTGGAGCAAGATCAAATTAGAACCGTCACCTACGCCGGCCTTAATATCTATGGCGAACGCAAGGACGGTTCCTTGTTTCAGACCGTTCGGCCGGCATCGAATGATGACACGGCGATGATTGACATTATGATCGACAATAATGTGGAGGTGAAATCTCGACAGCCGGATCAGCCCAGCATCTGGACTCAATTGTTTGTCGCATCCTTTCCGATCTTGATTATTCTTGGCGTCTTTATGTTTTTCATGCGTCAGATGCAAGGCGGAGGCGGAGGCGGTAAAGGCCCGATGAGCTTTGGCAAGAGCAAGGCGCGTTTGCTCGGCGACGACCAAATTAAGACCACCTTTAAAGATGTGGCCGGTGTCGAAGAAGCTAAGGAAGATGTCCAAGAGCTGGTCGAATTTCTGCGCGATCCAGGTAAGTATCAGCGCCTCGGCGGCAAGATTCCGCGTGGCGTGTTGATGGTGGGCCCCCCCGGTACGGGTAAAACCCTGCTTGCCAAGGCGATTGCCGGTGAAGCTAAGGTGCCGTTCTTCTCCATCTCCGGTTCCGACTTTGTCGAGATGTTTGTCGGTGTCGGTGCCTCGCGCGTGCGGGATATGTTTGAACAGGCCAAGAAGCAGGCACCGTGCATTATTTTTATCGATGAGATCGATGCCGTGGGCCGTTCACGCGGAGTCGGCATTGGCGGCGGTAATGATGAGCGCGAGCAGACCCTGAACCAGTTACTGGTGGAGATGGATGGTTTTGAAGTCAACGATGGCATCATCGTGATCGCTGCGACGAACCGCCCTGACGTGCTCGATCCCGCCTTACTGCGTCCGGGTCGCTTTGACCGTCAGGTTGTGGTCGGCTTGCCGGACATTCTCGGTCGCGAGCAGATATTAAAAGTGCATATGCGTAAGGTGCCGATTGCCGATGACGTCGACGCGAGCATCGTGGCACGTGGTACGCCCGGTTTCTCCGGTGCTGACCTCGCCAACCTGGTCAATGAGGCTGCCCTGTTTTCTGCCCGTCTAAACAAGCGGATGGTGAATATGGAGGAATTTGATCGGGCCAAAGACAAGATTATGATGGGCGCAGAACGCAAAGCGATGGTCATGTCGGAAAAAGAGAAGACCAATACCGCCTATCATGAAGCCGGTCACGCTATCGTTGGAAATCTTTTTCCGGAACACGACCCGGTTTACAAAGTCAGTATCATTCCCCGCGGTCGCGCCTTGGGTGTAACCATGTTTTTGCCCGAAGAAGATCGTTATTCGATCAGTAAACGTGCCCTCGAAGGTCAGATCTGTGGTCTTTACGGTGGCCGAATCGCTGAAGAAATGACCCTTGGCAAGGAAGGCGTCACCACCGGTGCGTCAAATGACATCGAGCGAGCCACATCGTTGGCGCGCAATATGGTGACCAAGTGGGGTCTGAGCGAGCTTGGTGCACAGCAGTTTGAAGACGAACAACAGACTTACTTGGGCAGTCAATCATCGGTTGCCGGTATGTCACCCGTGACGGCCCAAAAGGTTGATGAGCAGATAAAGGATATCTTAGCGCGCTGTTACAAAGAGGCCACTGAGATTCTGGAAGGCAATCGAGACAAGCTGGAAGCGATGAAAGATGCTTTGATGGAATATGAAACCATTGATGCGGCACAAATCGAAGACATCATGTCGGGTCAAAAGCCAAGACAGCCTAAGGGTTGGGACGATCGGCATCGACAGATGCCACCGATTCGATCGGATGAGCCAGAAGAGCAGGACGATAAGAAAGAACCAGACCCCGAACGATCCGACGACTGAGTCGATCCAAGGGAGTCAATATTAAAGTCGGTGCCTTGCGCCGACTTTTTTTATATAGTGCTAGGCAAACGCTATTGCGAAACGCATTCAACACTAGGAAGGCTGTTGGACACTCACTATCACTTTAACGGCAAAAGCCTGTCCCGGACCTCGGCCCATGTGATGGGTGTGTTGAATGTCACCCCGGATTCATTCTCCGATGGTGGGCGTTTTGTCGGGTTGGACCAGGCCCTCTATCAGGCTGAGGCTATGATTGAGGCCGGTGCGGCGATAATTGATGTCGGCGGTGAGAGTACTCGGCCCGGCGCTCTGGCGGTATCGGAGGCCGAGGAGCTGGCGCGCGTGGTGCCGGTGATCGAAGCCCTGTCGGCCCGTTTCGACACCCTGGTGTCGGTCGATACCAGCACCCCGCTGGTGATGTTGGCGGCTGCCAGTCACGGTGCTGGGCTGATCAATGATGTCCGCGCCCTGCAGCGACCGGGTGCTTTGGCGGCAGCTGCTCAGACCGGCTTGGCAATTTGTTTGATGCATATGCAGGGTCAACCCGATAAAATGCAGAGCCAGCCTCGCTACGCCGATGTCGTGGCCGAGGTTGGCGCATTTTTTCAGCATCGGCTGTCAGCCTGCGCGGAGGCGGGCATTGCTCGGGATCGTATGCTATTGGATCCTGGTTTTGGTTTTGGCAAGACGCTGGAGCATAATCTTCAACTGCTTAATCGACTCGATCATTTGGCGATTGATCAATTGCCCCTGTTGGTCGGTACCTCGCGTAAAAGTATGATTGGTGCGGTACTCAATAAGCCGGTCGATGAGCGCCTTTACGGCAGCTTGGCGACGGTCGCGGCAGCGGTGCTGAAGGGTGCCTGGATCGTTCGCGTCCATGATGTGGCGCCAACGGTCGATGTCGTTCGAATGTTAAATGCGGTTCGCTTGGAGCGGTCCGACTAGCCATAATTGGAGATAATGACGTGAGCAACGGAAAAAAATATTTCGGTACCGATGGGATTCGGGGCGAGGTGGGGCAGGGCGTCATTACCCCAGAGTTCTTTCTGAAGCTTGGCTGGGCCGCGGGTCGGGTTTTTTCGCGCGCGGGCAAGGGTAAGATTGTAATCGGCAAGGACACCCGTATTTCGGGTTATATGTTTGAATCGGCACTCGAGTCGGGCCTGGCTGCGGCCGGGTGCGACAGTCTGCTGGTCGGCCCCATGCCGACCCCGGGGGTTGCCTACCTGACCCGCGCGTTCCACGCCGATGCTGGCATCGTGATCTCCGCGTCACACAATCCGTTTTATGATAACGGCATCAAGTTCTTTGCCGCCGATGGCACCAAGTTGCCCGATGACATTGAATTCGCCATCGAGGCGGAGTTGGACGCTGTGCTGCAGACGGTGCCGAGTTCCGAGCTGGGTAAAGCCCGACGGATTGAGGATGCCAGTGGTCGATATATTGAATTTTGCAAGTCGACTTCTGGATATCTAAATCTAGACGGCATGCATATCGTGCTTGATTGCGCTCATGGCGCGACCTATGACGTGGCACCTAAGGTGTTTCGCGAGCTCGGTGCCACCGTTCATGTCATTGGCGCGGCGCCTGATGGCCTGAATATCAACGATCAAATCGGTTCGACCCACCCAGCCGCACTGCAAAAAGCGGTTCTGGAGCAAAACGCTCAGTTGGGCATCGCCTTCGATGGAGATGGCGATCGTTTATTGATGGTGGATCAAGAAGGTCAGGCCGTCGATGGCGATGAATTGCTCTTTATCCTTGCTAAGCATCTGCAAGGCAAGGGCGTGATTCGGCAGGGCATTGTTGGTACTCTGATGACTAACCTTGGCCTCGAAGTAGCGCTGAGGAAGCTCGATCTTGAGTTGATTCGCGCTAATGTGGGCGACCGCTACGTTATGGAACAGTTGAACACTCGGGCTTGGCCGCTCGGTGGCGAGAATTCCGGTCATATCGTCTGTAAGCATGTGACCACGACCGGCGATGGCATTGTGGCCGCGTTACAGGTGCTATGCGCACTGCGCGACAGTGATCAGACTCTGGCGCAAGCCAAATCGGGTATGCGTAAATATCCTCAGGTCATGATCAATGTCAAACTGCCCCAGAGAGTGGATGTGCTAGCCTTACCGGCAGTGCAAAGCGCGATGGCGCAGGCCGAGCAGGTATTGGCCGAAACCGGTCGTGTATTGCTGCGGCCTTCCGGTACCGAGCCGGTAGTTCGGGTTATGGTCGAGGGCGAGGACATTACGACCGTGAAGGCGGTTTGCAAGACGCTGGCCTCGGCTGTGTCGGCCGCTGTTGCCAATCTCTAAGCTAATTAGTTGATTTAATAGCTTATTTTTTTTAATTCGGGTGTATTTCCCTGCTCTGACTCTTGCGAGGCCAGAGCAAACTAAGTACACTCTGCGCCCGCTCGATGGAGGCAGGTATTATGCGACGTTTATTAGTAGCAGCAAACTGGAAGATGAATGGCGACATGAGCTCTAATGCAGCTCTGTTGGCAGCGTTTAAAGCAGGCTTTAATGGCTCTGCAGATACGGCTATTTTTCCACCGGCTGTTTATATACCGCAGTTGGCTGACAGCTTGAAAGGTTCGGCTATCGCATATGGCGTGCAGAATATTCACTTCGAAGAGAAGGGTGCCTTTACCGGCGAGACTAACCTGGCCATGGCGCAAGACTTTGGCTGCCAGTATATTCTTGTCGGGCATTCTGAGCGGCGCGAACTGTTCGGCGAAACTAATGCCATCGTTGCGAAAAAAGTTGTTGCGGTTTTAGCCGCCGGCTTGATTCCAATGTTGTGTATCGGTGAAACACTGGAGCAGCGTGAAGCCGGTGTTACTGAGCAGATTTGCAAAGAGCAAATCGATGCCGTACTCACTCAGGTCGGAATTAAGGCATTTGAAAAAATTGTGATCGCCTACGAACCTGTTTGGGCCATTGGAACCGGTAAAACCGCTTCCCCGGAACAGGCGCAGGACGTACACTCCTTTATTCGCCAGCTGTTGGCCGCTGAAGATGCAGCTGTTGCCGCCAAAACACGTATTCTGTACGGTGGCAGCGTTAAGGCTTCCAGCGCCCAGGCGTTGTTTGGTCAGCCCGATATAGACGGCGGACTGGTAGGCGGCGCGTCATTGATGGCCGAAGAATTCGTAGCGATTTGCAACGCTGCTCAAGGGTAAGTTCAGATGATTTATGAAAATTTAATTTTATTGGTTCATGTTCTATTGGCAATTGGTGTGGTTGCCTTTGTTCTGATCCAGCGAGGCAAGGGCGCTGAAGCAGGCGCATCGTTTGGTGGCGGTGCGTCGCAAACGGTGTTTGGTTCATCGGGCAGCGGGAACTTTTTAACCCGCTCTACCGCAGTGCTGGTCGCTTGTTTCTTTATAACCAGTTTGAGTTTGGCGTTTATCGCTAAGCAGAAGGCAGCAGATATAGCGGGTATCGACATTCCGTCTTCTGTTGAGGCGTCACCAGTAGGTTCCGATGTACCGGTTTCGGTAATTGAATCACCTGCCAGTGCGCTACCAACCGAGTAAAGTTTAAGCCGACGTGGTGAAATTGGTAGACACGCCACCTTGAGGGGGTGGTGGGCTTCGGCCCATGCTAGTTCGAGTCTAGTCGTCGGCACCAATCCTAGAACCTGTTTGATGCAGGCTCTATTGTGAAGGCAGAGGTTCCTTGCAACATAAGGGCCCTGTCCGTATAATTTGCGCGGTCGAAAGGCCGGTAATTATAACGTTTTAATGCGGGGTGGAGCAGTCTGGTAGCTCGTCGGGCTCATAACCCGAAGGTCGTCGGTTCAAATCCGGCCCCCGCTACCAATTGGGTTTTGGCGTAAAACCCGAAACCAGGCGAACAAATCGGCATTGCCGATCAAGGTCGTCGCCGAGCGCGGACCGTTTCAAAT